>NC_020449.1:1800000-2100000 GCF_000146065.2 Candidatus Cloacimonas acidaminovorans str. Evry
GTCCCCATCTTCCTCTGCGTTGTTACCGCAGCGGTCCTTCCAGAGTCCCCAACTTAATGATGGCAACTGAAAGCAGGGGTTGCGCTCGTTGCGGGACTTAACCCAACATCTCACGACACGAGCTGACGACAGCCATGCAGCACCTGTCTTGCAGCTCCGGCAAGCCGGCACTCCTCCATCTCTGAAGAATTCTGCAGATGTCAAGACCGGGTAAGGTTCTTCGCGTTGCGTCGAATTAAACCACATGCTCCACCGCTTGTGCGGGCCCCCGTCAATTCCTTTGAGTTTCAACCTTGCGATCGTACTCCCCAGGCGAATCACTTATCGCGTTAGCTCCGGCACCGAGTCCTATACGAACCCAACACCTAGTGATTATCGTTTACTGTGTGGACTACCAGGGTATCTAATCCTGTTTGATCCCCACACCTTCGCAGTTTAGCGTCAATATCGGCTTAGAAGACTGCCTTCGCCTTCGGTATTCCTCCTGATCTCTGCGCATTCCACCGCTACACCAGGAATTCTGTCTCCCTCAACCGCATTCCAGATAAACAGTATCTAACGCCTTACTACGGGTAAGCCGTAGCCTTTAACCTTAAACTTATCTATCCGCCTACCTGCACTTTACGCCTAGTAATTCCGGACAACGCTTGCAACCCCCGTGTTACCGCGGCTGCTGGCACGGAGTTAGCCGTTGCTTATTCATACGCTTAAATCCCTCCCTCTATACTATTCATATAAAGGGCACTGCTCACGTATAAAAGAACTTTACACCCCGAAGGGATTCTTCGTTCACGCGGCGTCGCACTATCAGACTTCCGTCCATTGTAGACTATTCTCGACTGCTGCCTCCCGTAGGAGTCTGGGCCGTCTCTCAATCCCAGTGTGGGCGACCACCCGTTAAGGCCGCCTACCTATCATCGCCTTGGTAAGCCATTACCTCACCAACTAACTAATAGGACGCAGGCTCATCCTCAAACGGCAGCAAATGCCACCTTTTATGCAAATAATGCTCTCAACCATTAACACTACTCACTTCCGTGAATAGCATTAACAACCAAAACATTGCTTGCACGCATCCGGTATTAGCCCAAGTTTCCCTGGGTTGTCCCCGTTTTGAGGGTAGATTACCTACGTGTTACTCACCCGTTCGCCACTCTCTAAACCCCGAAAGGTTTATACCGTTCGACTTGCATGCCTAATCCACGCCGCCAGCGTTCGTCCTGAGCCAGGATCAAACTCTCCATCATTACTAAAATGATTGTAAAAACTGACAAGAGCTTCTTTCTCACTTGCGCACTCTATATAATGGATAAAAGAACATCTTTGCCCCGCTAATGCAGAGCAGGTTGTGCCATCCTTAAAAAGACAGTTTTTTTGTCAACCGCTTTTTTTTAGCTACCAGAAAAATTCCTCTCCACCTTAACCTAATTATATTATAATGCAGTTCCTTAGAAAAGCAAATTATTTTTTATTGGATAATGTATGGATTCCAGCTTTCATAGGAATGACAAAGAAATTTTCGCCCTAAAATGGTATACTGAAATAGAATAGCAGCTTAACTTGAAAAAGTTTATTTCAGCAGGAGCATTTTAGCGGATTTGGTGAATTTACCTGTTTTTATTTTATAAAGATAGACACCGCTGGCGACAGGTTGATTATTGTTATCGGTTCCATTCCAAACTATAGATTGTTTTCCGGCAGGAAGATAATCGTTAACAAGAGTTCGGATTAGCTGTCCTTTGAGGTTATAGATTTGGAGAGAGACATTGTCCGTTTTAGGAATTTCAAAGCTGATTGTGGTTTCCGGATTGAAGGGATTGGGATAGTTACAGCAAGAAAGGGTGGCAGGAGGTTGCAGAGGGTCATCCGTGAAAACGGGTTCGGAAGGGATTTTGTAAGCAAAGAGGGATTTTACTTCATAGGAAAACCCTTTGGGGTCGGAGGCGGAGGATCGGTGTCCTCTGGATTCATTGGATGCGGAGGATTGGAGTCCTCCGGCTGCACTTTTGTATTCTATATAGTATTTATTGAGGCGGTAATTTGCCAGGCAGTAGTTTCCTTTATTAAGCACTTGCAAATCAGAAATACTTTTAACTGATTTATCAATTATCTCAGCTTGATTATAGTATAGAAAGCCATCAGAGAGGACATAATGATGATTAATTTTACTTAAATTATCGCTACGCACAGACAGCCAAAGAATGGAGTAAACATCGTTGTTATAAGGTATCAACTTAAAATCATTGGTCTCGTAAAATATTTCAGTGGAAAAGGATTCCGGGTTATCCCAAATTATAGTCCCATTATTAGTTATCAAATTATAAGACATGTAGTTTATATATAAATACGGATCGTATTTTTGGAGAGCAAAAAATATTTTATCTCCATAATTAACACCTGCTACGCTTATAGGTATATTTTCGGTAGTATCTAAGTGAATTCCCAAAGTTCCCCATAAAGGTAATCCCTGGCTATTATATTTCTGAACATACAAATCATACCTGGCATACAAACCCGCAATGAATTCTTTAATATAGAAGACAGCCATTTCATCACCCATTAGTGAGCAAGATTGTATTAAAAAAGAATGGGTGCCACTTGTGATATAGTCAGTAAGCAGCCAGGAAGGGTCAGGATTTCCATCGGTATCCAATTTCCTTATTCCATAGGAATAGTTAGTGTAACTATGATCATCATAAACGAGATAATTTTCACAAATATTCACCAAGCTGCATTCATACGGAGTGCTTTGCTTGAGAATTTTTCCTCCTGCATCCCATTGGGGAAGGTTATTATGTAACCGTTGGCCTCTTATAATAGTTGTGTTCAGCAGAGAATATATTTCCTCCCAGGCAATGATTATATCGTCATCCACGCAAGTCATTTGATAGTTATAATTAGGATTTGTAACCGCCTCTTTAATCAGGATACCCCTACCGGGCAATAAAACTGTACCTGTATTATCTATCACTTGATAATATAAACTAAATACATCTTGAGCATTTTGAGTTAAATAGAGGATACCAATCTGGTTTTGGGGTGTCAGTATAATTTTTTTTAACCATTCTGCTTCGCTGGAATCGGGGTTTAGCTCTATTCCATATTCCCCCAGTAAGGGAGAAAGGTTATCATCGCAGATTTGGTAATAGAGTTTTAAGTTGAAACAGGTATCCATTATTTCATAAACATAGCAGGCACCCTGAGGCAAATTAACGACCTGATAATTATTCACAGAACCTGTATGTCTATATTGAAGAGTTCTGCCTTCCTGTTCCAATAAAATAGAACCTGAAGGTGCAACCAGTTGACATCGAACTTCAAAATTGATGTCGGATATATCATACCATAAAACAAGGGCTTTATCGGAAGAATTAAAAATTCTTGCTGCACCTTTGGGAAATATCTGACTGGAAACACAAGTGAACGGAAAAGCAATACTGCCATCTGCAGAATTAATCCGGGTAAGCATTATAGATGAATTAGGGAAATTACCATTAGAACCCAAATAATCAATATATGCCGAATATAAAGAATTATCATTGGCTATACGAAAAGTACGATAATAATAATTAAAGTAGAAAGGAATTTCCGCAGGGGTAGTCCAACTTGGTTGTAAATCAGGATTTAATTTATAAATCAAAGGATTAAGGGGATAATTGCGTTCTGCTGAATAGTATAAGCTGCCGTCTGCACAAAATCCGAGATTGGAAATTTCGCTATCGGAACTATGCTGATAAGTAATTGCTTGCGGCAAAAGCAAATTATACGAGGAGTCCATTTTTTGCAAAGTAAGGTTGGAATCAATAACTTTCCATAAAACATAATTCCCGTTTCTATCACTGTAAATTTGGTATAACCCGGAAAATTGGCTTTGGGGCAGTAAGGGATTATTACCAATAATATTACCCTCGGGAGAAAGTTTGATTAAATGGCTGTAACAATAGCTTTCCGGAGAATCTTTTAACATTAAGTTTAAGATGATATTCCCTGCTCCATCAGCAAGAATATTATTTAAGAATAACTGAAAGCAAGGCATTTCCAAAATTATATCCGATTGCCAGAGGTTATTACCCTGAGCGTTAAAATTCCAGCCATAAAGTTTGGCTTCATCATAAGAATTGCCATCATTAAGCAGATAGGCACCACCTAAATTATTAGGAACTAAGGTATAATCAGTAAAATCCCGGGTTATCTTTTTTCCCATTTCACCCCATAAGGTTTGACCGCTAAGAGTAACCTTTTGAATATACATTTCATCATCATAATAATAATCAACATCCTCTGCCAGGAAATTATAGGTAAAAATAACGCATCCATCAGAACTTAAAATTTGGTTAATGATATATTCATCACCAGGTGCGTTGGTAATGTCTATTGATTCAGAGGACACATTTTCGCCGATGACGGTTATTTTGTTCATCACAATATTGTTACCATATTCATCAGAGGCATTGGTAAAAAAGAGAATATCCCCGTTAGGCAAAGTAAGACCATTACCGTAATATTCCAGGAATTGTGAACTATATATGGGAATTCGTTCATTTGCATTCAAGCCCATAAAAGCAAGAATGAGCAGTATAAAGAAAAGAGGTCTTTTCATTGTTAGTTCCTCCTGCATATATTTTAATTATATTTTTTTAAGTGTCTGACTGCGTATAATTTAGATAAGCATAATATATTCCAAGGGAGGAAAATAATGTTGGGAGGGTTGAGGTGGTTGAGAGGGTTGAGAAAGTTGAGAGGGTTGAGAAAATTCAACCCAAATAATGTAGTTGTGGAAAAAATGGGTTGGCAAATTATCTCTTTGCTAAATAGTTTGCAGAACACTGAAAAATAAATGTTCTCTATTTATGGCAAATTAGAATTCAGCAAACCAAATGCAAAATTTGTCTTTTCTGCTCAGGGTTAAAACCCGTTGTTAATGCCTGTCGTTCCTACGGAACTCTTTCTTAACAAAAGAGATAAGTTGTTTTATATTTCTCTTTGCACCGGGTTAAAACCCGTTGTTAGTATCTGTCGTTCCTATGGAACTCTTTCTTAATAAAAGAGATAAGTTGTTTCATATTTCTCTTTGCACCGGGTTAAAACCCGTTGTTAATACCTGTCGTTCCTACGGAACTCATTGCAGGGTAATGAGATAATGGCTCTCTGATGTTTTTCTTCACCGGGTTAAAACCCGTTGTTAATACCTGTCGTTCCTACGGAACTCATTCTTAACAAAAGAGATAAGTTGTTTCATATTTCTCTTTGCACCAGGTTAAAACCCGTTGTTAATACCTGTCGTTCCTATGGAACTCTTTTTCTTTCATAGAGATATATTTTCGCCGGGTTAAAACTCGTCGTTATCTAACTGTCATTCCTACGGAATTTTTTTCTCCAATATATGATTAATGCATCTGGAAATAATATTAACCATTATTGCTGCTGTATTATTGGGGGTTAAAAAAAGAGGCAGTTTTTCAACTGCCTCTTTAGTTCATTTCTTTTTTGTGCGGGAAGAAGATTTTGGTTGTGTTACCGTTTTTTTCTCCTGTTTAGGTTTGGCATCCCGGTAAGAAAACCACCAGTCATAGCCCTCAATTTCCCCTTTTTTAATTTTAGCAATACGGGTATTGGCATCGGCAACAGTAGCAGCAGCAGGAATAATCACTTTGTCTCCAATCAATTCATTTTTAGGCCAGTTTGCAGGCATAGAGAAACCGTTAGCATCTGAAAATTGCATTCCTTTAACGGCACGCAGAATTTCTTCCATATTGCGTCCCAGTTCTTGGGGATAATAGAGGATAATTCTAATGATACCTTTGGCATCAACAATAAATACAGCACGGACAGTATTTGTTCCTTTCCCGGGATGAATAAGACCCAAGCGTTTTGCTACAGCACCGGTATCGGCAATTATAGGAAATTGGATAGTAACACCAAGATTTTCTTTAATCCATTCTTCCCATTTAATATGTGCAAAAACCTGATCTACACTTAATCCAATAAGTTCAGTATTGAGCTCTTTGAACTTGGGATAAAGTTTTTGAAAGGAGACAAATTCCGTAGTGCAAACAGGGGTAAAATCAGCCGGATGACTGAAAAAAACGAACCACTTTCCTGCCATATCATTGGGAAGGGTCATTTTGCCTTTAGTTGTAACGACGGTCATTTCGGGGAAATAATCCCCCAGCAAGGGCATACCTTCTCTTGTATCCATTTTTTTCTCCTTGATATTATTTGCGTTACAATATATTATAGAGCAATTAGAAGAAAAAACAAATATTTTCTTGAGAACCGGGTAATCGCTTTGCTAAATTTTTCATACTATCTCCATATTCATAATATGTAAATAGCAGAAAAAATTCCGTAGGAAGGGCAGAAAAATAACGACGGGTTTTGAACCCGGCGAAAAATGGAGATTCTTAGCTAAAAAAAGTTCCGTTAAAATGACCGAACTGGTATTTTTAGAATAAATTCCAAGTTTCTTGTCTGATAATTCATCCTGCTTTTTTTCCGAAAGATTTTTTATCCCTATTTTCTTTATCTGTCGTCCTACCGGGACTTTTTTCTCCTTCTTTTGCTTGTTTATTGCCTGGTTGAAACCCGTTGTAAACTGTTTTTTACCTTAAGATGCGTAATTGCTTGTTATATAGTTGATTAAGTAACGACACCGTAACACTTCCGTAACACTTCCGTAGTTCCGTTACGGGGTTGTTACTTGAGTGTTACTGGATTATTAGATGGTTATGCAGGCAAAAAAAGATGAAGCAGAAAAACATAGTTGAGGGGAAAAAGGGTGGTAAATTCCAATTTGGCACAGATAATATGTTCAATATTAAAAATTCAGTTAAATAGATTAAAAATATCTGGATTCCAGTTTTCGCAGGAATGACAAAGGGATTATGAACATAGAAATGATATCAGATAGTTTTCCAAAAACATTTTCGGTATTCCCTTTTCCGAATTGAAATTCGGCAGCCCAAGGTCTGAAATTGTATGCTAAATGATTTTGCTACCTTAAGGGGAAAAAAATCCTTACTTTATAAAGGCAGAGAAACGCGCTTTCCGGTTTTGGCAGAACGGTAAATTGCCTGAATAATTTCCACTGATTTTCTGCCGTCTCTTCCATCGGTGGAAGGGACATCTTTGCCTAAAAGGACATCTATCACATTGCGATAGTAGGGATTATGACCAAAGCCATACACATTTGGTGGCTGATAATTGGCGTCCTGAGCAATGCGATCATCATCATCGTAATCCTCAAATTCCCATTTTTCTATTTTATTTACAGCCACGCCACCGATTTTAACCGTTCCTTTTTCCCCGATGATCGTGATAGAGCCCTCAAAATTTTTGGGATAAGTTAACATTGTAACATTGATAGTTGCTATTATGCCATTGCGAAAATGCAAGATAGCACAACCCGTATCTTCCGCTTCAATTCGGCGAGCCATAGTTGCCGTGTAAGCCATAACACTATCCACATTTCCTAAAAGCCAATAAAGTGCATCCACATAATGACTTGCCTGATTCATAAAGGCACCACCATCAAATTCCCAGGTTCCACGCCATTTTTCGTTATCGTAATAGGACTGAGGTCTTTGCCAAAAAACATTGGACTCCGCCAAATAGATTCTGCCAAAGCGTCCTTTATCTATAGCTCTTTTAAGGAGTTGCATAGTGGCATTGAGGCGATTTTGTTTAACTACAAAAAGTTTCACCTTATTTTGGTCGCAAGCCCGGATTAAAGCATCGGCTGACTCAATGTTTGTAGCCATCGGTTTTTCGGTTAACACATTGATTTTATGTTTTGCTACATCAATTCCCATTTGAGGATGCAAGCCACTTGGTGTGCAAATTGAAACGAGGTCTAACTTTTCGTTTTCCAGCATATCCTGATAGTTGTTATAAAGATTTTTAATCCCATAATTTTCCGCTACCGCCTGCATTTTTTCTTCCACAAGGTCACAAACGGCAACAAACTCCGCTTCCGGAATTTGAGAAACGGCATCAAGGTGATTTTTTGAAATGCGGCCACAGCCAATTAATCCGATTTTCACTGTTTTCATCCAAAATACTCCTGTTATGTTATTTGTTTATAGAAAGATACCAATCGCACATCTCGGTGATGCTATCTTTTAGGGACATCTTTTGCACAAAGCCATCTTTTTTGGCTTTTTCAGCAGTAAAATAGGTAGCGGTTCCTAATTTACGCATCCTCTCACTATTTACGGGAAGGTCTATAGAAAAAAGTTTCGCGGGAATATCAAACAATCTTCCAATGCCAATTGCCGCTTTCAAGGGGATTTTAAAGCGGGGCATTTGGAAACCTGGATGCGAACAAATAAGCTCCATTAATTCCTTCAAGGTTAAATATGGCTCATCAATGCAGTTATAATGTTCGTATCCAGGGGCTAATTTCTGCATTGCAAAACGAATCATATCAATCACAGTATGGATGGAAACGATGGTTTTAATGTGATTTCCTTCGCCGATAGTTAAATAGGGTCTTCTATGTAAAGTATCTATAAGTTTATAAGTATTGGTAAAATTATCGGGACCAAAAATAGCTGCCGGACGCAAAACAATAAGTTCGTGTTCCGGATATTGCTGTTGCCACTTGATACAAAGCAACTCTCCTGCCAGTTTTGAAGCGCCATAATCAGTATCCGGATTATAAGGAAAATCCTCATTGGCTTTACCTTCCGGATGACCAAAAACGCCAACGGAACTGATATAAATCAACTTCTTGATGCCTTGCTCACAAGCAAAATTCAGTAATGTTTTGGTGCCGTATTTATTATGACTATAATATTCCTGACGGGAAACGCCAAAGTCATTCTTCGCTGCTGCGCAATGAATAATCAGTTCCAGAGGACATTGCTGCTTTTGTAAAAAAACAGAGGCAACCCTGTTTAAATCCTTTAGCGACCTGATATCTCCTTTCAGCGTCTGGGGATGCTTTTTCCCTTCGCAATGTTCACTGATATCAATACCGATTACAGTATGCCCGTCTTCTTCCAGTTCCCACATTAAATTGGAACCGACGAAACCGTTACTGCCGGTAATTAGAATATTCATTTTTTCTCCTTAGCGCACTGGCTGCCATAAATTAATCTTCTTATTTTGCAGGAAGTTCCAAAAAGCAAGAGCTGAGGAATAGACCATCGCTACAAAATATCCCGGAATTCCAGTTAAAGGAATATGGTGACCTTTTTCCTGACTTATAAGTCCTATAGTTCCAAGCAAATAAAAAATCACCTGCAAAATAAAAACAATCCTGTAAAAACCAAACTGCAACAAAAAAGCGTTACTGACAAATCCTGTCAATACAAAAACAAAGAATAACCAGCGTAACACTTTGTGCGAAAATAAAATAAAACTTACAGCGGGATAACGAAACGGATTTAATAACTCAATATTGCGTTTCAAAACACACCATTCCTGGGTAATAATCCTCACTTTTCGGGATATTTCTTCCGTCGCTTTTTCGGTAACTTCTTCATAAATGATGGCTTGTGGTTCATAAGCAGCTATAAATCTTCGTTTTAAAGTAAGTAAAACCCGCTCAAAATCATCAGGACTGTTTGAGGGAATTTCCGAAAAAAGTTCTCTTTTAATCAAATAGATAGGACCATTAGCTCCGATTAAAGTTTTTAGCCGTGAATCCATCAATTTTAAAAATGCCTCGTATTTCCAATAGTGAGCTTCCCCCGATTGTTTACTGCCTCTTTTAACCATTTTCACTTCTCCAGAAACGAGACCTATCCTTTTATCAGAAAGCATTTTAGCTACTAAAAGTTGAACACAATCGGGAGTAAAAATACTGTTGGCATCGGTAGATAAAACATAATCGGTATCCAGTAAAGGTAACACAAGATTATGAGCATTTTGTTTGCCTGCTCTTGGCTTTTGAATTACCAGAGAAATGTTTTGATCGGTATATTTTTGCACAATTTCATTGGTTCTATCGGTAGAATCATCAGAAATAATAATCATTTTTATTCTGTCTTTAGGATAATTCAGCTGTAAAAAGGAACGGATTTTTTCTTCTATAACCTTTTCCTCGTTGTAGGCAGAACATATTACAGTGATGGAAGGATAGACATCCGGTGCGGGAATTGAAATCTTTGCTTTTTTAAACAGGGAAGTTATGATAAATAAGAATAATCCATAACCAACAAAGTGGTAAGCTAAAAGTAGCCAGGAAATCCAGAATACTATCTTCGCGATTACCATTTATTGTCCTTTTCTTTGTGTCTTATATAAAGTTAACATTGCATTTACCTTGAAAGTTCCTGATAAAATCAAGCTGTTAACTGTCAAGGAAATTAAGTCCACTTACACTTCACAATAAAAAAACATGGAGTTTTGATTTTAATTTTGATTTACGCCGAAAATACATAGAACACTGAGGTTATTATTATGGTTTCGGAGCTATCTCCATTTTTCGCTATTCATTAAATCTCTTTTTCTCTTTTCTCTTTGTAAAAAATCTAAGTCGTCACGAGTCCTCATCGCTAAAATAATTTGAGGTAAAGGTTAAAATTATATAAGCGATGACGACTCCTGACTTAATTCATTCTTCATTTTCCATTTCCCGAGGGGCTTACGCCACCATCGCTATCATTGTGTCGCCCTGAAGGGCTTTTGGCTGAGGGCTTAGAGCGAAGAGCAGAGAGTTTTTTTCCCATTTGTAACGAGGGGTTTACGCTACCATCGCTATCATTGTTTCGCCCTGACGGGCTTTTGGCTGAGGGCTAAGAGCGAAAAGCGGAGAGTTTTTTTTCCATTTGTAACGAGGGGTTTACACCTCCATCGCTATCATTGTGTCGCCCTGAAGGGCTTTTGGCAGAGGGCTAAGAGCGAAGAGCGGAGAGTTTTTTTCCCATTTGTAACTAAACCTTCTCAACCATCTAAACCTTATTTTCCGAGGGGCTGACGCCACCATCGCTATCATTGTATCGCCCTGAAGGTCTAAAAAAGAATTAAAAAAAATCTCGGTGTTTTCGGTGTTTTCAGTGTTCTCGGTGTAAAAAAATCTGCGGTAACCAACCCACCCCTACTTTTGTTTTCCATTTGACAAAAAGGACGGTATAATCATTATGGGATTATGACTTATAGTAAAAACCAAAATTTACACACCAAAAACAGAGAAAAATGTCCCAGATAAACCTGAAGAAAAATATCGTTACCAGTGGCAGTTTCAGGATAGTAATCCTAATTCTTTCCTTTTTAATCAGCTGGATAAGTGCCAGGTATTTAGGTTTAACTTTAAAAGGTGAATACAGCTATTTAATTACTTTAGGAGGTTTTATCTGGATGATTTTGGATTGGGGAATTTTCCGAAGCTATCCTTATTTAGTGCGTAAATATACTGATGAAGTGAAAACGATGTTTGGCTGGACTATTCTTACGATGTTTTTGGAATTGCTTATTTTCAGCTGTCTGGGAATTGTTTTTCTGGATTTTTGGAGTAAATTGATTGGTTATCCTCTTACCCCGGCAAAAATGATCCTTTTAATAATGTTTATTTCTTTTAATAAGGCATTTATGCAATTACAGGCAATATATATGGGAATGGATAGAATTCTGGAAAATTCTTTGGCGCATTTTTTAAGTTCCGCTATCTTTTTTGTTCTTTTGCTTATTGGTTATTTTGCTCTGTTAGAAGTAGATAGAATTAATGCGGTCTTGGTTTTTACTGTTGCAGGTTTATTTGGCAGTGTTATTTATTTGGTATTGCGAACCAAATGGACTAATTGGTATAAGCAGTTAAATTTCAAGTTAGTTAAGCTGTTTTACAGTTATGGTTTTCGTGTTTTTCTTTCTTCTCTGTTCATTATGTTACTAATTAGAGCCGATATTGTAATAATCAAGCATTTTTTGGATTTCAAGGAAGTAGGAATTTATTCTATGGCGGCACATATTGTAGATTTTATTCAGATTGCTTCAAACCTTGTAGGGGGTTTATTGTTTGTAAAGCTTTCCGATATAGATGATGATATTAGTAAATGGCTGCTTCTGAAGAAGACCCTTCTGTTGTTCTTTTTCTTCATAACTTTGGCAAATTTGGGTTTTGGTCTTCTGGGCAAATTCATAATGCGCATAATGTTTGGAATTCAATTTGTGCCTGTGTATTATGTTTATTTTTGGTTAATGCCGGCTGTTTACGGTTTAAGTTTTGGTTCGCTGTTTAATAATTACTTGAATAGTAAGGGTTTTCCTATAATCAGTATTATCCTTCCCGCTGTGGCTTTAGTAATTAATATTGGCTTAAATCTTTGGCTGATTCCCGTTATGGGAATCAACGGAGCTGCACTCAGCACCAGTTTTTCCTATTTTCTCTGGTTTATTTTAATTGTTTATTTTGAACAAAAGGACAGCCAGGGCAAAATGCTAAAATACCTCTTGCCAACGAGAAAAGATATTATTGATTTATGTCAGGAAACGATGGCTGATTTGAAAGGTCTTGGGGAAAAATTCTTGCATAAAACGGCTTAAGGTCTTTACAATGAAAAAAGTTACACAGGGAAAAGTTTTACTTATTCATACTTGGGGAATTGGTGATCTGATTTTATTAACTCCTGTTTTACAAGCAGTAAAGACCTTATATCCTTTGCTGGAACTGGAAATTCTTTTTTTCCCGAAGTCCGCTGCAATACCTGTAACAGATGCTCCTTTTATTAGTAAAATTCATTTTACTGGCTGGAAAGCAAATTTACTGCTTCCTACTCTTTTCCAACTACGGAAAGAGAAGTATCAAGCTGTCCTTTTTTCTTCCGGAGTTCGCCCCTGGAAAACCTGGCTTTTTATGTTACTCTTAAAGGCGGAAATCAAGGTTGGAGAATATAAAAAGTTTCGCTATCCGGGTTTATCCGTCTATGTTAAATTTAATCCTCTTCTTTCCAGAACCCGAAGTAACTATACTCTGTTTCAAAGTTTCCTAAATCTGCCTTCCTGGGAAGAAGCAATTGCTCGTCAAAATGAACTAAATTTATATCCCTATTTTCATTTAACGGAAGCAAATCATCAATGGGCAGAGAATTTCCTGGCTGAAAACAATCTGACAGGAAAAAAGGTTATCGGCATACATCCCGGCTCTATGGCTAAAAATAAACGCAGAAGATGGAATAAGGAATATTTTATTGCTTTAATAGAAAAGCTTAAAAGGCAATATGATTATCCTATTTTGATTATTGCAGGTCCCGATGAAATTGAAGTAGGAAAAGCAATTCAGGCAAGAACTAAGACCCTGCTATTGCAAAATGCTCTTCTGGAAAATGTTGCTGCCGTAATTTCCCGATTACATTTCTTTATTAATACCGATTCCGGTTTAGGACATATTGCTTCCTGCTTTGGAATAAAGGGGTTAACTATTTTTGGTCCTGCCAACGAGTTACAGACAGCTCCTTTTTCAAATAATAGTAATATAATTCGCTATCCTGTTGACTGCGCTCCCTGCATAGATAAGAAAAAGAAACCAAAGTGCACACTGGATTGTCTGCTTAAGCTTACTCCGGATATGGTATTTAAACGCGTTCAGGAATTACTGGATTAACCTTTTTCATATATTGCCAATAACTGTTTGCATAGTTCTTCTCGGGAATATTGTTTAATCGTTTCGGGAGAGGTATCAAACTGATCGTGATTTTTTAGGATATATTCAATTTGGGCTTTTATTTGTTCTTTATCGTTTATATAGGCGTATCTGCCTCGTTTGGTAGCGCTTAATATTTTCTCCAGATTGCTTTCCTTTGGTCCTAAAGCCAGAATAGGTTTCCCACAGCGTAAAAGTTCAAAAAGTTTGCCTGGATACCAATATTTGGCAGTGGGATTTTCATTTAGGATAATCAAATTGATATCTGCTCCCAGGGAATAGGCAATTGCGTCGCTATGTTTTTGATAGCCAAGATAATTATAACTCGTGTAACCGGAGGTTTTTATGTTGTGCAAAATAGCTTTATCTATATTGCCGATATGGATTACCTGATAATTATTCGGAAAGCAGTCCTCCAGTGCCTTCAGTAAATTTAAGGGAGAACCATAAACCTTAGTTAGCTTGCCCATTAAAACAAGAGTCAGCTTATCAAACTTTTTCGGTGTAATACCCGTAAAATCATCTTCATCATAGCCGTTGGGAATATAATAGGACTTTTCTTTCAACCAGCTATGTTTGTTTATATATTCCAATCGGGTTTCCGGAGTTACAAAAACAGCTGCATCACAAGTTGCCAGAACTTTATCATCCGTTTTACGGATAGTTTTCAAGCGAAAGGGAAATACTAATTTTTCTATCATTATGCCAAACTGCCAGGAATCTCTATAATCCGCTACCCAGAAAATTTTGTCCTGATACTTTTTCTTAAGAGCCAAACCAACCAGAAAAGCAGAATAGGGAAAAGCAGTGATGTAAATATTTCTAATCTGTTGCTTTTTAATAATCTTACAAGCAGTATAATAGGCAAAAGGCATCCAGCCGATTTGTTTATCATAAGGGAAAAGAAAGTCATTTACCAGCTTTGCCAATCTCCAAAATGCTCTTTCTATCTTGGAAGGTGGAGCTGTTTCCGCAAAATGGGCATTTACCATTTTGCTTTCATCCGGGGTCTTAATGCCTAAGCCAGCAACTCTGTAAATATGTGCTTCTTTGGGTATTTCCTGCAGAAGGGAATAATCTACCACTTTTCTTACCGGCTTTTTAGGAGCAATAATATGCACTTCCCATCCGGCTTTTACGGCATATTTAACGAATTTCAAAGGTCTTTGAACTCCGCTTTGACCTGTGGGAGGAAATTCGTTGATAATCATCAGTATCTTATTTTTGTTCATAAACCGCTATTATTCTTTTAATAAGTTCCTTTAGCATATATTTCTCTTGCACCAATCTTTGTCCTGCTTTAGCTATCTCCTCTCTTAAAAGTGGCTTCATCATCAGTAATTTAATTTTAGCAGCCAGGTCTTTACTGTTTTTGGGCTCTGCAAATAATGCTTGTTTACCGTCTTCTGCCAAACCATAGATACCCTCTTCTTTAATGCCAATTACAGGCAAGCCGGCAAACATTGCTTCCAGAAATACAATGCCAAAGGTTTCACTATAGCTTGCCAGAACAAATAAATCAAACAAAGGCAGGATATTTCTTAACAGTGTATTCTCAATTCTGCCAAGGAATATCACTTCCTCGTTCAAGTTCTTTGTTTTAACCTGATTTTCCAGTTCCTTTCTTCTATCTCCATCCCCTGCTATAATGAGCTGAACTTGAAGTCCTTCCTTTTTTAATAAGTATATTGCTTCAATCAAATAGGAAAAGCCCTTCTCGGTAAACAGGTTACCTATGCTGATAAGATGAAAATAATCAGCTAACAGAATATTTTTATATGGCTCTATTAATTGCGGACCAACATCAGCAAACTCTGAAATAGCATTGCCTATTATCGTTACTTTGGAAGCAGGGTTATATTGTTTTACCCATTTAGCTATTTTGCTATTTACGGTAAAAATATGATCCCAACCAGTTAGTGTTTTCTTTAAAGCCCAACGGTAAAAACCAATCCGGGGGTTATTTTTTAGCCGTTCAGGATGAGTCCGTATATTATGTAAAGTGAGATATTTGGGAACAGAAAGCTTATTTAGCCAGGGCTTCAGCCAAAATAATTCCGGAATATGACGATAATCGTGAATGTGAATTAAATCGGGCTGAAATCTTTTATAGCACCTTTTTATGGCTGGTAAAGCCAATATTCTATATGTTATCAGGGAAGTTAAAAAATACTTCTGCCAATAGGGATAGCAGATTAGTTTTACGGGAAAGCCATCCTGATGATGTTCATATACAAGATAAGGATTTTTATCACAAGCAGCAACAACTTGAACCTGATAATACCTGGAAAGTTCAATTGCCTGCTGCTGAACAAACACACCATTTACAGGATTGAATTTATTGGGATATAAATCCGTTATCAACAGAAGTTTTCGTTTGGATATTGGCATTGCTCTCTAAATTGTAAAACAGCATACTGACATCTTTGCTTTCTTACTTTATAAATAGTAGGTTGTCAGTATGCTGTTTACTGTGTAGTCAAAAGTCGTTTTGGTGTAGTCGGAGCTCGCTGAATCTCCCTTTTTTCTTGAGGAGGAACAGCATCTTCTGGCTATTTCATCAAAACCATTTTTTTAGTGCTACTGTAGCTTCCTGATTTCAGACGGAACAGATAAACTCCACTGGCAACAGGATGTCCATTATTATCTTTTCCATCCCAAACAACACTGTTTATTCCCTGCGTAGCAATAGTGCTAAATGTTTTAACTATCTGACCCTTTTCGTTGTAGATAATCACTTCCGCAGGAGCTGATTTTTCCATTTTGAAACGGATTGTAGTTTCGGGATTGAAAGGATTGGGATAGTTGCCTATCAGTTCAATTTGCATAGGTGTTAACACATTATCATCATTGGCAACGGGATTGAAGTCACTTAGCATTCTGGGAGTAACTTGAGTTGCAGCATTATACTGAGTTACTATTACATACATATTGAAATTACCCTGATGCATAGGAGTTCCAATATAATCCGCATCGGAGAATTGAGTCCGCATTACAATAGTGCCCGTAGCATCCAATAAATCATAACTGGTTTGAGCGGCATAATTTCCGCTGGGGCTAGCATAGTGAACATTATCCAGACGCATTAAACGTGATTGATAGAGTTCTGCATTGTTAGTTATCTCTGCTATAGTTACCAATTGAGGAATAATTACATTACCTGTAGAGGTGGCAGGACCGGGATTTATTACGGGCCAAAATTGTAGCATACCGGTAGTGTAACGATTTAGAGTTCCTGTAATGCCTGTAATTCCATCTCCGATATTATAAGGAGTGTTCATAATATTATTATAATCATCAATCAAAATAGCAGCTGTTGCATCCTGAATGAACTTTTGGTGACGCCAGTTCTGTTGCATCGTAAGTATTACTTCATTGGCAAGCTGATAAATAGTTGTTCCATCGGCGGCAGAAGCACGTAAAGCTGCAATATTGGAAACTTGCACCGGGAAGATATAATTAGCAGTTGCTGTGTAAGAAGGACTAAAACCGGTAGCATAGGCCTTGGCTTTCAAAGTTGTAGTAGTTACCATTGCTATAGGAGCAGAATAAAGTGTGGATGTTTCATTCGGTTCTGTGCCATTTGTAGTATAACGAATTGTCGCTCCAGGCGTTGTAGAAGAAATTGTTACACTGATAGGATTTGCATAGACCCCTGCAGGAGGATTAAAAGTAGGAGTTGCGGCTTGTTCGGGAGCTCCGGGATTAAAAGTATGCTGACCCAAATCGGCAAAATAATTCTGCGGATAAACTATCCACTCCGAATCGTCAGCATTAGTTCCGGCACCAGTAAGAAAATCAGTATTTCCCTGAATAACAGTTGGTTTCCGAATTAAAGTATGTTCTGCCGTAGCAGAAGGAGTTCCGGCAACAGGCCAATTAGCAGTTCCTGGGTCTTGTTGATAAACACCGATAATATCAATAAGAGTATTTCCATTAAATAATCCCACTACATCGTTACCATTATAGTATGTAACAGTGGAGGTTTCATTGGCAATAGCCAGAATTGATGCTTCTGCCTGGCTGTTGGCAATTACATAAACATCACCATCATCCAACACTCCACTCATATTAGAAATGTTGGTAGAGCTCCAGGTTCCTCCATTGGAAGCAAGTTTCACGGTGTAATTTGATAAATCTACCGGATTACCGGTTCCGTTAAAAATCTCCAATGCCTTATTGTTGCTTGTTCCTTCTACATATTCCGAGAAGAAAAGGTCAACAGCATAGACCTGAGCAAACATAGCTGCGGTTGCAGCTAACATAACGATTAGAGTAAGTGCTTTTTTCATTATTATTACCTCACTTTAGTTAAAATTTCCAAAGCACAATATAAAAACGAACCTGCAAATAAACAACTGTCACACCTGTCTAAAATTCCCCCGTGCCCGGGAAGAAGATTAGAACTGTTCTTTACCTTGCAAAATCGTTTTAACATTGACTCTGCCAAGTCCCCTATCTGACCGAAAATTCCACTTGCAACTGCCAGCAGAGCCAGATAAGAAAATGGCAGTATCTCAACCTTGCAAATATATAATATAATCAAAATCAGCCAAGGCGCAAGAACTCCCGCTATAAAACCCTCCAGGGATTTTTGCGGGCTGATAGCTGTTATATTTCTATGTTTTCCAATTTTTATTCCGGCAAAATAAGCAACGGAATCCACAATCCAAATCAATAGAATTAAGGCAAGTAAAAAATTATGTTCCGCATAATATAAACCCAAACGAGCAATTAAAGCAGGAAATAAAGCAGTATAAACAAAACCGAAAAGAACAGCAAAAAGCCGCGGAACAGATAATTCCTTCTCCCAGGTTAATATTGCTTCCCCTATTGCTAAAAACAAGACCAACCATAAAAGAGATAAGTCCTTACCCTTAATATAAACAAATGCCAAATAGAAAAGAGAATTGAACACAAGCCAAACATAGTGTATTTTTATGCCTGCCTTATTTAGCATTTGAGCGTATTCCCAAGAGCCCAAAAAAGTAATAATCAACAAAGTTTTAACTAAAGGTAAACCCCTATAATACAGAACGATAAGAACTATGGGAATTAAAATAACTGCAACCAGCACTCTTTTTGCCAGTTCACTCATTCCTGCCCCCAAACCTGCGTTCCCGGGAAGTATAATCTAAAAGCGCCTTTATCAGTTCCACTTTGTCAAAATCAGGCCACAATGTATCTGTAATATAGAGTTCGGCATAAGCGGATTGCCAAAGCAAAAAATTGGAAAGACGTTTTTCTCCGCTGGTTCTAATTATCAAATCCGGATCGGGCTGACCAGCTGTCCAAAGGTAATTTCCAAATTCCTCAGGGGTTAGTTTATGCCATTCTTCAGGATGCATAGTCATAAACTTTTTGAAGCCCTCAATAATTTCCAGACGACCTCCATAGTTGAAAGCAAAATTTACGACCATTCCTGTGTTATTATGTGTTTGAGCAACCAGAGAACTTACTTCCTTCCAGTAATTTTCTTCCAAGCCAACAGTAGTACCAATAAATTGAGCATAGATATTTTGTTCCATCAGTTCCGGAATTTCCTTTTTCAGCTGATCTTTAAGCAATCTTAACAGACCTTTTACTTCGCTTTCCGGACGGCTCCAGTTCTCTGTAGAAAAAGCATAGAAGGTTAAATATTGAAGTTTTAGCTCAACTCCCAATTCTACAACTTGCCTTAATGCTTTCACACCTGCTCTGTGACCGTAAAGATGGGGTCTATTTCTTTTTTTTGCCCATCTTCCATTTCCATCCATAATGAAACCTATATGAACAGGTAACTTGTTTCTATCCAGTTCATTGAGCAATTCTTTATAATCCTGTTTAGCCATTTATCCTCTGATGTGCATTGTATTTCAGCCAGGCATAAATAAAATCATTCAAATCGCCATTCATTACCTTATCAACATTACCTGTTTCATAATTTGTTCTATGGTCTTTAATCATCTGATAGGGATGGAAAACATAACTGCGAATTTGATTGCCCCAGCCAATTTCCGTTTTGCTATTTTCCAGATTCTTTTTCTCTTTTTCCCTTTGTTCCTCATAGTATTGATATAAACGGCTTTTCAAAATGGACATTGCTTTTTCCCGATTTTGCATCTGACTGCGTTCATTTTGGCATGTAACTGTTATATTTGTAGGTAAATGTGTTATCCTAACTGCAGAATCAGTTGTATTAACATATTGTCCTCCTGCTCCACTTGCACGGAAAGTATCTATTTTCAAGTCCTTAGGATTAATCTCTATTTCCAGGTCCTCATCAAATTCCGGATACACAAAAACCGAGGCAAAAGAGGTCTGTCTTTTACCTTGAGCGTTGAAAGGACTTATTCTCACTAAACGGTGAACACCAATTTCACTTTTTAACATCCCGTAAGCATAATCACCTTTGATTTCAACGCTTACACTTTTAAGTCCTGCTTCTTCTCCTGGTAGAGAATCAATAATATCAAAGCTATAGTCATTTTTTTCTGCCCAATGAGCATACATCCGTAAAAGCATTTCAGCCCAGTCCTGGGATTCTGTTCCGCCTGCACCAGAATGAATTGTCAACAGTGCATCATTATGATCATATTTATCATTCAGATAGCATTCAATTTCAGCTTTTTCAATAAAACTTTGTATGCGGGGAAGTTCAGAAACCGCTTCTGCCAGTAATTCGGCATTGAAATCTTCATCTAATAAGGTAAGATATGTCTCCAGTTCACCTTTAACGGTATCCAGTTTTTTCAGATGCTCCAGTTCATCTCTTAATTGAGAAAGCTGTTTGCTTATTTTTTTGGCTTGTGTTTGATCTTCCCAAAAATCGGGAGCATTCATCTTTTGCTCCAGTTCCATTATCAAATGCTTTTTTGGCTCGGAATCAAAGTAACCTCCGAATTTCAGAAATTTGCTCTATCATATCATTGGCCGTCTTTTTATAATCAGTGTATTCCACGCTTTCATCCTCTTTTTTATAAGTTGTAACCTAAAGATTTACATACACATTGATGTCAAGAAGAAAGGACAAGAATGAAGAATGGGGCTTTTTATTTTTCCTCGCTCTAAGTAATTATTCCAGAAGAACTCTCTTTTTCTCTTTATAAAAACTCACCCTTTTCGGAAACTCACCACAAAACTATAGATAATTTTATCCTGCTTAGGAAATGCCCAGGTAAAAATTTCCTTCTTCAGTTCATCAATAAAATTGGAGAAAAACTTTCCGGAAAGTGCTTTCACTTCTACTTCCTGAACTTGCCCCTCATTAGTAATATAAAGTGTAAATTCCAAATCGCCTTGCATTGCATTTTGGTAAGTATGTTTTTTATAAATTGCCTGCAACTTATCCTGGTGGTAATTTACTACCTTAGAGACCTTTTCTATTTCCGGAGTTTTCTGTTCAGTAGATTGAGAAACCGGTTTTGAAGAATAAGTTTCAGGAGCAGAACAGGATACAATTATTATAGCACAAATTCCTATGCCTAATAACAACCCGAATTTTGTCTTTTTCATAAAGCACTCCTTTTATTCGTTATAGATATATTAAGGTAAAATATCATAAAACCAAATAGTTCTTGACGGTAACATACTATATAAAAATTGGAAATCGTGACGACTTGGTTTTTTTACAAAGAGAAAAAGAGAAAAAGTTTAGCCACCGAAAACACCGAGATTTTTTTTACAAAGAGAAAAGAGAAAAAGAGATTTAATGAAAAATGATGATAACTCGGAAACCATAAAAAATCTCAGTGCTCTCGGTTTTTTCGGTGTTCTCGGTGTAAGGGAAAGCAAAATTATAAATCTGTGTTATCTGTAAGAGACATTATTATAACTTAAAAGGTGGTTATGCCTAAAAATTTTATCAGACCACTTATAATAGTGGTTTTAGCGGTCATTTTAGTGGAAATTTTAGCTAGGGTTATTCCTGCTGTGGATAACCGTTTTTTCCCTTTAAAAAAGCTTTCTTGGTTTGAATCTCTGAAACGCGAGAAAGCAGTTGTCTCAGCAGATACCTCCTTTGTGCAAAAAGCGGTTGCTATTTCCAATGATTTATTACCGCTTAAGCCATTTATTACCAAACTCAATAATCCTTCGGCAAATTTACGGATTGCCTATTATGGAGATTCTATTATTGAAGGGGATTTAATAACCGGAAAACTGCGGATGGAACTTCAATCAATGCATCAAGGTTCCGGTGTAGGAATGGTAGGTATAACTTCAATTGTAGCAGGTTTCAGGCAAACCATCAAGCACAGTTTTTCCCGCAACTGGGAAAGCATTTCCTTTATGACTCCTCACAAATATGATATTCCTTTGGGAATTACAGGTTACACTTTTATTCCGCGTAATTATTATGTAGCGGAAAAGGTTATTGAGCCATTACAGCTTGATAGTTTAGCTGTTTTGGATTCCGCACAAGTAGCAAGCCCGGAACCGCAAAAAGAAAATGCCCGTTTTTATGTTGATTATGACCCTTGGGTGGAATATAGTGCATCTCAGGTAGCAGGAGGAGCTTCAACTTTCAATCGTATTCGTCTTTTTTACAGTCACAGTTCGGATAGCAGTTATGTAAAGGTCTCCTATAATGGAGCTCCCTTTATCTTGCGTCATTTACAAAATCAGCCCGGGGTTCAGGTTTTAGACCTCAGTCCTGTTACTGCCTGTAAAAAAATCCGGCTGGAATTTAATGCTTATGATCCTATTCATTTATATGGAGTTAGCTTTGACGAACCGCAAGGAGCTTATGTAGATAACTATCCCATTCGCGGTTATTCCGGAATGTATTTTCAGCGGATAAGTTCTGATATTTTATCCGGTTTTCAGAAGCACTTGCATTACGACCTTATCATCCTGCAATATGGAGTGAATGTTTCCAATTACCAAATTCGGGATTACAGCTATTACGCAAAGGGGATGAAAAAAAGCATAGAGCATCTTCAAAAAGCACTTCCCGGAGTTCCGATTTTACTTATCAGCGCACACGATAGATGCATTAAGCAGGGAACGGAGTATGTAACTTCTCCTGATATACCTTATCTGGTTTCAACTCAAGCCAAAATTGCCAAAGAAACAGGTTGTGGTTTCTGGAATTTATTTTCTGCAATGGGCGGGCTGAATTCTATGCCAAAATATGTAAATCATCAACCTCCTTTGGCAGGAAAGGATTACACTCATTTTACACGGGCAGGAGCTGATCATATTGCTGAAATGCTTCTTGCTTATCTGAAAGGAAATTAAGTGCATATCCGCCGTTTATTACCTTTTTGTATACTGGCACTGGCTTGTATCTTTCCGGTAAGCGAAAGTTATGCCGAAGAAAATATTACGACTGAAGATATCAATGAACTTTTCAGCGAAGAGGAATATCCTTCCGATATGGATACTCTGGAAGAATTTATTCAAAGCTATTATTTGCTTCTGGAAAGTAATGAATACCTAAAACAGTATAAATTTCTAAACCTGGAAAAAAATCAGTTTCTGGGAGATAAAAAAGCTCTAAAACCATTTTATGAAAAATTACTGGAACTGCGTAGTGGCTTAAGACAAACGGTTACTATCTATCAAATAGGCGATTCCCATATTCAAGCAGGATATTTTTCTGGAACTGCCAGAACTTCACTCCAACAATATTTCGGCAATGCAGGCAGGGGATTAGTTTTTCCTCTACGACTGGCAGGAACAAATCAACCGGATGACTATAGAATATCAGCCAGCGGATATTTCAACCGCTTAAATTCTGAACGCGGATTAAGCGGTTATGCTTTAAAAATGGCAGACGGTTTATGCCTGGAAATAGCTACCAACAATTTTTTCAGAGGAGATAACAGTTTTAATAAATTATCTCTGCTAACCTCGCTACCCGGAATGGAAACAAAAGTGGAGTTTGCTTCCGCTGAACCCGAAAAGAATGCCGAAAAAATAGGCAACTACTATTACGGCAGAGTTTACTGGAAAACAGATGTATCCAAAGTAAAACTTACATTAACCGGTGAATCCTCTACTTTATACGGAATTTGTTTGGAAAAAGAACAACCAGGATTGCTATATCACTCTTGTGGAATTAACGGAGCCGGTTTTTACAATCTGCTAGAGCAACAAATATTGTTTGAGCAAATAGGACTTTTAAACCCCGATTTAATCGTTATTTCTTTAGGAACAAATGATGCTCAGGGCACTTTTCGCGGAGAGGTCTTTACTAAAAACCTGAATACCTTTATGTATAAACTAAGGCAGTTCAATCCCGAAACACCAGTTCTTTTTACTCTTCCTCCGGATTCTAACAAGCGGGGAAAGCACAATAGCGATCTGGACAAGGTGGATAAAATTATCATTGAATATGCCAAAGAAAATCAATGTGCCTGGTGGAATATGAACGAAGTAATGGGCGGCAATAACAGTATCCAAAAATGGCGCAATCAACAAATGTCTGCCAAAGACCTTTTGCATTTTACCCCCAAGGGCTATATGTTGCAGGGCTATCTCTTCTATCAGGCATTTATTAAAAGTTATAAAAGTTTCAGCGAACAATCGGGATAAGAGAAAATTACTATGCCTCCCTTAATCCAAAATATCCTGAATAGTTTAGTTTACGACCCGCAAAAGCCATTGCTTTTCCACAGCACTTTCTTTCTGTTTTTCTTTATTGTGGTTTTGCTTTTCTATCCTCTGGTGGTGAACAAAGTTAAAGTCCGCACCTGGTATTTGATGTTGGCTTCTTTATATTTCTATTACAAAACCAGTGGTAGTTTCATAATTTTATTGCTTATTACTTCGCTCATCAATTTTGGTTTGGGTGCTTTTATTTACAATGCACAGAGTAAAGCCACCAAGCGTTTTTATTTGTGGCTTAGTGTTTTCTGGAATTTAGGTTCGCTGGGTTACTTCAAATACACCAATTTTATAATTACTACTATCAATCAAATTTTTGGTGGGCAACTTCCTCTTTATGATATTTTTTTACCTGTAGGCATTTCCTTTTTTACTTTTCAAACCTGGAGTTATACTCTGGACATCTATTTCGGCAAACTAAAACCGCTGAAGAGTTTTGTGGATTTCACCTTTTTCGTTTCTTTTTTCCCGCAGCTAGTAGCAGGACCTATTGTTCGTGCCAGTTATTTTATCCCTCAAATTCATAAAAAGTTAAGTTTAGATAAAGATACCATAGCTAAAGCCCTGATTTTGATCTTTTCAGGTTTAATTAAAAAAGGAGTTATAGCGGATTATTTATCGGTCAACTTTGTAGACCGCATTTTTGAAAATCCGGCGCTTTTTTCTGGCTTGGAAAATCTTTTAGGCGTTTATGCTTACGCTTTACAGATTTATTGTGATTTTAGCGGTTATTCCGATATTGCCATTGGATTGGCAGCACTATTGGGTTTTTCTTTACCGGTAAACTTTTTAACTCCATACAGGGCAAGTTCTGTAACTGACTTTTGGCGGCGTTGGCATATTTCTCTTTCCACTTGGTTGAGGGATTATCTGTATATTCCTTTGGGAGGAAACCGTAAAGGTAAAGCCAGACAATATCTTAACCTGATGATAACTATGCTCTTGGGTGGTTTGTGGCATGGAGCATCCTGGAATTTTGTTGTTTGGGGTGGTATTCACGGTTTGGCTTTAGTTTTAGATAAGATGCTGTTACGCTTAAAGATAATGCAAACCAAAGTAATGAAAGTTATCGGCGTAATCGTTACTTTCCATTTTGTCTGTTTCGGATGGATATTTTTCCGTTCACCCGATTTTTCCCGCGCAGGAATGATGTTGAACCGCATTTTTACCGCTTTCAACGGAAGCATTTTCTGGCAGTGGCTAACTCAATATAGAATATGTGCTATTCTTATTTTAACCGGTTTTGTGTTTCACTGGATGCCTGATAGTTATAATAATGCTTTACAAAAAACGCTTAGTAAAGCACCTGTAATTTTACAGTCGTTGCTTTTGGCAATAGTGATTTGGATTTTATTCCAATTTCGCTCTGCTGAAATTCAACCTTTTATTTATTTTCAGTTTTAAGGAGTTTATTTATGCCCTATTTAATTAAACCGTCCCTCCAAAATTATTCCTGGGGTGATACTAAATACCTCCAGGAATTGATTGGCGAACAACAGGAAATAGGAAAACCCTTAGCCGAAATATGGTTTGGAGCACATCCCAAAGCACCTTCCCTGGCAATAACCGAAAAAGGAGAAATCCCAATGGATAAATTGTTGCAGGATATGCCGGAAAATATGCTGGGAACGGAACAAAATATTGCCTTGCCTTTTCTCTTGAAAATTTTAGCTGCCGCTGAACCTCTTTCTCTTCAAGTTCATCCTGATAAGCAAACTGCCCAAAATGGCTTTCGTAAAGAAGAGCAGGAAGGAATTCCGTTAAACGATCCCAAACGCAGTTTCAAAGACCCCAATCATAAACCCGAATTGATATGTGCTCTTACTCCTTTTATTGCAATGTGCGGATTCCGACCTTTTGAGGAAATTATACGCAATTTTCATATTTTAGGCATAATAGAGATTTGGCAGAAATTCTCCGCCTTCAACAAGAATCCTTCTAAAAATACCTTGAGGGATTTATTCAGTCAAATTCTGGAAAGCGAAAGTTCACAACTGGAAGAAGTTATGCATTGCCTTGAAATAATCCAACCGAAATTGAGCCCTAAACTGAAATTCACCTGCCAAATTTGTAAGCATTTAAATGAATTCTATCCCCTTGATAGTGGCATAGTTAGCCCCTTATTACTCAATACTTTCACCTTGCAACCAGGTCAGGCAATTTTTTTAGATGCCGGAATTCTGCATTCCTATATCCAAGGAGCCGGAATTGAAATTATGGCTAATTCCGATAATGTTATCCGAGGAGGGCTTACTCCCAAATATATAAGCCGGGAAATACTTTTTGCCATCACCCGCTTTGAAACATACCTGCCCCAATTAATTCACCCGTATATGAAAATTAATGAACTGGTTTCATACCCTACTCCGGCAGAAGAATTCTATCTTTCACGGCTTATTCTGGAAGGAACCTACATTTTGGATAATTTGCATAAACCCTTGCTGGTCTTTTGTTTTAAGGGTTCTTTTACTACCGATGACGGTTTCTCGCTGGAAAGAGGTAAGGCAATGTTTATCTCTTTTGCGGAAAGACCTGTAACTCTATCCGGTTCTGCAGACCTCTTTATTGCGTCAATTCCCTGATATATTTAGAGCAACATATTTATCAAATCCCGCGTAAAAAGGTTGAAACGGTTGAAAAGGTTTAGAACCCGGAAGGTTGAAATCCTCTTCAACTATACTTTACAATCTACTTTATTACCCCAAATTAATAATCAGGAAATAGTTGAATTACAAGTGAATGACGAACTTGCAGTTCTTCCGCAAGCGTAAGCCCCTCGCTAAATTCCTGTTTTATCAATTATAATATTCTCTTTTCTGTTCCTTGAAAAGCACCCATCCTCCACCCATCCTTAAGGAGAGTTGATGTTGGGTAGAACATCAGTTAACAGTAGGAAACGCTATATCATTGCTCTTGTGAATAAAGAATTTTCTGCTATCTGTTTCCGTTCCTTAAAATTGAGGATTATTCAGGCATAGATATTGGTTAATACCTAAAACCAAAATTCCACTCCAAAAGTGAAGGTTTCAATTATTTCATCTTTACCTTTGATTTTACCGTCATTATTGATATCGGTATAATATTCTCTGTAACTTCCAACCAAATTGGCATTATCCGAAATGGAATATACCAGGCGTCCTAAAATATTGGCATTTTCATTTCTGGGATATTTGAAGTTGATATAATTTACATTGCTTTGAGCGTAACAAACTGATGCTTCCTTCAATTTAGGAACAATAGAAGGACATACAGTAACGCTTGCCCACAAGGATTTGCCCAAAAAGTTATGCTTGCCATACATATCCTGATAAGCAATTTTAGCATAGACAATATTAAAAAGATTGGCTCTTAAATAGCCAAACCAGCCGAGAGAGGACTCAACATCTTTCAGTGTTTCTTCTTTAGTCGTTAAATACCATATTTGATTTCCGTTACCATCAGAAATTATATGCCTTACCTGAGCCCGCTGTTGATCATATTGCCTGTCAAAATATCCTGGCAAAAATTGATCGCCAAAATTGCGGAATTCCAAACGAGCATCAAAAATAAAGAACTTACTGCTGAATCCAGGAAAAATCATACCAGTTCCGTAACCGTCAATTTTGGCTATTTCTCCATAATGAATCAGGTTGAAACGCTCGGATTCTATTAAAGGTAACTGGTAATCCAAACTGTAAACAAGAACCTCATCTTTTTCGGTGTAGACAGCTGCACTATCGGGTGTTACATCCATATCCAAATCATAACCAAGATCCTCTATTCCCGGAAAATGTACATCTACATAAGGATTAACAGAAGGATGGTCTAAAATATTATTACCGTTAATATCTATATCATCATTATCTGCAATCCCGTCATTATCGGTATCCAAATACCTGTTTTTATCCTTGGGAAATTTATCATAAACATCCGGAATGTTATCCCCATCTTTATCTTCATACTTTCCATATTGGTCACGATCTATGCCAACATTAACTCCTACTCGCAATTTCTCCAGCAGAGGAATATTGGTTACAGCCAGGGGTTGAAAATGCACTCTACCGGCTAAGATCTCATTTTTGTGCAGGTTATGCGTATATGCCTCAAAACCTAATCCTGAAAGATGAGTATTTATTCCCACATAACCACCTACATTTTTCACCTGCGGATAGAGTGTCATATTGGAATAATGATTGAAAATCAAACCATTACCTAAGGTATAATCTGGAATACTACCAACCTTAAAATAGAAAGGATCGTTGCGTTGAGCAAATCTGAGAAATAAAATTTTGTTTACATAATCCTGCCATTCATCCCAGTCCTCTTTCCGCACTTTCCCTTCTGCATCAATTATTAAATCAATATCCAAACCTAATCCGAATTTCCAAACCTGAAGTTCGGGCTGTAAACGAATCTGAGAATAGGTCTGATTATCAATTGTAACGGCTCCCACAGCTCCTCCCATTCCCCAATGTGTTCCTTCTGTAGTTTCTGTTTCCTCTTCCCACATCGGGTCACCTGGAATGCTGATTTCACCATAACCTGCCTGTCCCAACAAAATAACAGGCAATAAGATTAATACTAAAAACAAATACTTTTTCATCTTGGTCTCCTTGTCTATAAGGATTTTTTTCTTTATAGCCAAAGTATATTATTGTGTCAAGAAAAATCGTGTCCTGCACACTATTGAATTTTGCCAAAATGGAATTCCGCATTCCAATTGCGAAATATGGTTCATAATTGAGCCAGTTGCATTGTTTAAGTTTAACCCAAATAATGCAGGAGAAATAATGGTTAATCTTATTTCCCTAATCAGCAATTATATGTTGTAGTAAAAATTCCGTAGGAATGACAGATATTAACGACGGGTTTCAACCCGGCGAGTAAGAGGAGAATAAAAAAAAGGGCTCACGCAGATTTCGCAGATGACGCAGATTAAAAATGAGAATAGGTATGGGATGAAAAGGATAAAAGGGATTTACAAGATTTCGAATATCAGTTCCGTAGGAAAGACAGCTATTATAGAAGGGTTTCAACCCGGTGAAAAGAAAGCAGGAGAGTCATTATCTCCTTTTCCGAGAAAGAGTTCCGTAGGAACGACAGATATTAACAACGGGTTTCAACCCGGTGAAAAGAAAAGAACCTACAATACTATCTTTATTGGGGAAAAAAGTTCCGTAGGCACGACAGATAGTATAGAGAGGTTTTAACCTGGGAAAAATAATTCAAATTTATTATTTGGTTTACTGAATTCTGAGTTACCATAAATAGAGGACATATATTTTTCAGGTTTCTGCGAACTCTTTGGCAAAGAGGAAGTTGCCAACCCATTTTTCCTCAATTGTTTTATTTAAGTTTAATTCAGCAGCATCTCTAAAATATTTACCGGTAAAGCATCCTGGTAGGAATAGGGTTGGTTAATTTCCATTCCCAAAGCATCAATAAGGACTCTTCCTTTCACGGAATATCTTATTTCTCCTTTAACTGCGCCTTTTACAGCTCCCAGAATGGTTTTCAGATTATTCAGCTTAAAAACCATTACTCCATCCTGAGAGTAGATATTTTCGTTGAATTTAAGTTGATTTTTCAGGTTTCCCGTTCCGGCATATTTATCGCTGATATAAATTTCCGCGGGAAAGCCCTTGAAATTGAAGGTTAAACCGTAAGGATTCAAAATAATAAAATGAACCTGTAATTCCGTTTCGCCAATGCCGATCTTTTCAACAGTGGTCTTCGTTATTTTGAATAAACTTTGTCCATTAGTGCTGAATTTGGGAATAATGCTTTTCAGTTGTTCCTTCAAATCCAGCTCGTAGGGCTCATCAAATTTGAACTTTTTCCCAATTCCCATAACTTTGCCATGTCCTTTACCGGTTATGAAAAATTGCACTTTCTGGTCTATGGAACTAACCATTTTCACAACTGGACGCGTTTCCAGTTCTACATTAAAATCCAAACACATAGCTGACTTTTTGGGAATTTCCACTACATTTTGCAAATAAGCGTTTCCAACTTTGTAGCGGTCTTTATTCAGCAGTTCCACATTCAATTGATCCAGTTTCAGTTTATAGCAATTAGGATTACTTACTATAAACGATATTTTAATAGTGCTTTTATCGGGAGTGATGGAAATCACTTTCACATCCTGAATTTTTGTCACTGTAGGGCTCTTGAAGAGTTTGCAGGAACTGAGTGAAATAAGCACTAAGCTAAGAGCTACTAAATATAATATGTTTTTCATCAATATCCTCCTGAAGGTTTATCTACATACTGTCTGAACCAAAGTTCCAAAGCGATAACATTGAATAGCATTTCCACCTGTTTGTTGTCTCCTGCCAAATATTTATGCCAGTAATGATTAATCTTGGGCAAATTCCAAATTCCTCTTTGGCGAAATGCACTGCTGGCAAAAATATCGGAAATAAAAGGTTTTAATTCCTGTTTCATCCAGACCTGATAAAAGGGCGAAGAAAAAATGCCTTTATCCTGCCGGTAATATATTTCTTCCGGAATCAAATCTTTCATTGCAAAACGGTGAATTACTTTGGTATAAGGTGGCTGAACCTTATATTGTGACGGCAGAGAAAAAACAAAATCCACCAAACGGTAATCCAGAAAAGGAACTCTACTTTCCACAGAATTTGCCATAGTCAAGCGGTCTTCAAAATGCAACAATGTTTGCAGGGAAGTGTTATGCATCATATTATACAGGAAATTGGAAAGCCGTGATGCCTTAATATCCGCAATCTTTTTCAGAATTTGTTCGCCGCAGTTTTTTTCGGCTTCGTTTGTAAAAGCACGATTAAAGGGCTCAAAGCGGTAATAACAAAACTCCAGATTGTAAAGTGATGACTCCGGTAAAAAAGTGGAAAGCATTATTTTTCCCAGTTTGGAAAATGCCTTATTATCTTTTTTCAAATAGATAGGCAGTTCTTTCCCTAATCTGCCAATTTGCATACCCCTAATCAAATCGGCAAAATAACGGTATAAAGAATGTCTGTAACCGGCAGAAATTTCATCGGAACCCTGCCCCGAAAGCAAAACCTTAATTCCTTGTTGATGTGCTTCTTGCATCACTGCATTGATAGATACAAAAGCTGCAGATAAGGGAAGGTCATTCATATAAGTCAATTTTCCCCACCAGCCAATGGCATCTTCTGCCTTAGGACTAACCAAAAAAGAAGTGCAGGAGGTCTTTTGCACGATTTTTTCCATCCACTTGCGTTCATCCAGTTCCGGTGTAAAAGCATAATAGGAAGAAAAGGTTTTTAGAGGTTCACCCTTTTTTTGCACTGCAGAACAAACAATTGCCGAAGAATCCATTCCTCCGGATAAGGTAGCTCCAATTTCTACATCACTGCGAAGTTGTAAGGATATAGAATCCAGAAAGATATTTCTATATTGCTGAACTGCCTGTTCAAAAGCAAGATGGGAGCTTTCAAAATTGGCAATATCCAAGTCATAATATTGGTTGATCATAATCTTGCCATTGGCTGCAAGCAAGTTATGCCCCGGTTTTAAAGAGTGAACATTTTGCCAATAGGTCTCATCATCATAAACCAGAAATGAATTTATCTTCATACTACGCCAAATCATTGCTTGGTTTAATTTCTTATCTATAGGGGTAAGCAAAAGCTGTTTAATTTCACTGCCCCAATATATTACGCCATCTTGAACAGCATAATAAAAAGGTTTAATGCCATAGCGATCACGACTGCAAAAAAGCAAATTTTTTCTTTCATCCCACAAGGAAAATGCCCACATTCCGTTAAAATGAAGCACACAATCCTCACCCCAAAAATGATACGCCTTAATTATTACTTCTGTATCGCTATTGCTGAAAAATTTATAGCCCTTTGCCTTAAGCTCTGCTTTTAGTTCCAGATAATTATATATTTCACCATTATAGCAAATAGCTATGCCAAGTTCTTTATCATACATCGGTTGATGCCCAATAGGTTTTAATTCCAAAATGCTCAAGCGCCTGAAACCCATTCCCAAAATAAAATTACCCATTTTAAAAGGATTAACCGAAGAATATCCCTTAGCAGGAAAAGTGCTGTCTATTTCAACATTGAATAAAGGATATACTGATTGTATTTCTGCTGGTGAATCTACTCCCGAAAAAGACCTAATTCCGTTTTTATCCTTAATTAAATAGCCCTCATCATCAGGACCCCGATGCTTGATTACATCCGTCATTTCTTTTAATAGAATTGCATTTGCAACATTTTGCTTAAAACTAACCGCATTTTTAACCGGGTTATCCTTTCCTTTTCTGAAATTATCCTGCTTCTTATCTAAAATAACTGCTTCTTTACTAAAACAGTAGATACCTGCTATTCCACACATTCATTCTCCTTTTACTCTTAGTTCCTTTTTTCATAATTACATTTCCAGTCAAGCGTTTTATCATTTTATATAAGGGACAAATTTATTAAATTATCAAAGTTATGATTGCTATGATGGCTTACCTGTTCAATTTCTTAGATTATATGATTTTTTCCTTTGTATCCATCAATCCTGTAAATTATGATAACCTTATTTATATATTTTTCTCTCTTAATATCCTTTTATGGAAATAAATATGTATAAACTCAAATAATGCCGTAGAAATAATGGTTAATATTATTTTGATATTCATTAATCATATATTGTAGCAAAAATTCCGTAGAACTGGCAGTTAGATAACTAAGGGTTTTAAACTGACGAAAAAATATCGCTACAAAAGAGAGATAATTCCATAGGAAAGACAGATATTTTAGAAGGGTTTTAACCCTGAGAAGATAAGACAAATTTACCTTTTTGGTTGCTGAATTCTGATGCGGCAAAAAAAAGTATAAATGTTTTTGTAGTTTTCTACGAACTCTTTGGCAAATAGGAAGTTGCCAACCCATTTTCCCGCAATTGCATTATTTGGAATAAAATACTCGTTCACTTGCTGAAGTAATAATCTTGTAACATTCAAGTAACGACCAAGTAACGGAACTACTGCAGTGTTAGGGAAGTGTTACGGATGTGTTACGGGGTCTTCTTACAAGAGATTATGTTTCAGATAATTAAGTGATTAGGAATAGAAAAGGCAAATTATATAGATAATCACTTATGATATAAGATGTTAGGGAGATATGATAGAAATTTTGCTGGTGGATAATTAGGGAGATAAATGCCGAAATTTATAGTCAATTTTTATGCAGGATATATAATAATAAATCGTGATTAGGATGTAATGTTTTTGATTATTTCCGAGGGGCTTACGCACCCTTCTACATCATTATGTCGCCCTGACGGGCTTTTAGGAAAAGGGAAAGTTAAAAGAAAAGGATTATTGTGTCTTTCCTTTTACGAGGGGCTTACGCATCCTTCTATATCATTGTGTCGCCCTGATGGGCTTTTAGGAAAAGGGAAAGTTAAAAGAGAAGGATTATTGTGTCTTTCCTTTTACGAGGGGCTTACGCATCCTTCTACATCATTATGTCGCCCTTTGGGGCTTTTAGGAAAAGGGAAAGTTAAAAGAAAAGGATTATTGTGTCTTTCCTTTTACGAGGGGCTTACGCACCCTTCTACATCATTGTGTCGCCCTTCGGGGCTTTTTTTGAGCGGGAAAAGGAAAAAAAAGAATGCGGAGGAACAGCGTCCTCCGGCTACATTTGCAAAACTTCTTGACACAATAAGTGCTTTATAGGACAAAGATTTTTCAAAGAAGAGGAGAAGACAAAAAAATGAGCGACCTGACAAAATACATCCAAAAATACAGGCAAAGGATTAATCTTCGCTTTGCTTTGCAGGCAATTATCAAAGCTCTAATCAGCTTTTTGTTGGCTTTGCACCTTTATTTTTTGTTATGGTTGAATTTGCCTTCGCAATCAATGGCACTTTTTTATGCGAATATTGGCATACGTACTTGTCTTATCCTGGTGATAATCTATTTTATTTTAAGCGGTTATCACAATTTTTGGCATAATTTAGCGGTAGCGCGTTTTTTGGATAGGCAGATTGATTTTAAGGATGATCTTTTTCAGAATACTTTGGAACTTGCTGAAAAGGAAAAAGATAGTCCGATTGTGGAAAATTTGGGCACAATGGCAAAAAAGCGGATAGAGGAAAATCGTTACAAAATTCCTGCTCTATATCCTTCCTGGGTTGTCTTCGCTATCCTCTTTCTTATCTTAGGTTTAGGAACTATTTGGGCATATTCTTATGAGGATTTTCGTTTGGCATTCAAGCAATTTTACACCAATCAGGGTCAGGAAGTTATCTATAAGAATTTTATAGAGTTAAGCCCTGGCAACCTCACTATTGGCAGAAATGAAGCGGTAGAAATAAAGATCCTCAATCCCGATCCGCGTTTGAAGCATCGTCTTTTTTACAGGATAGATAAACAATGGCGGGAATTGGGTTTGGCAGATAACCGCTATATTTTTCAGCGACTTGATAATAGTATTGAATACTATGCGGAAAATGAGGTTTGCAAATCCCCGGTGTTTAAAATTCAGGTTTTGGACGAACCGATTGTAAAAAAGTGGTTTGTGCAATATAATCCGCCTGCTTATTCCGGTTTGCCAACCTGGACGGATACTTTAAGTTACGGCAATATAGAGGGCTTAAAGCACAGCAGAGTAAAACTTTCCCTCACTACTAATATTCCTGTAGAATCAGCTGTAATGGTTTTTGATGATGCCAGTCGTCTTCCTTTACAGGCAATAGATAAAAATAATTATATCACCCAACTTGCCATTGAAAAGCCCTGCAGTTGGTATTTGGAACTTACAGATGCTTTAGGTCGCAAAAGTAAACCCGAAGAAAAACATATCCGTATTCTGGAAGATAATCCTCCTGAAATCAATATTACTTTCCCGGGTCAGGATGTTAACCTGAATCAAAATATGCTACTTCCTTTAATCATTGAAGCAGATGACGATTACGGATTGAAAAATTGCACTTTGAGCATCCAAATTATGACTTCGGAACCGCAAGTTGTTAATGTGCAAAGTGTTATTCCCGGAAAAATGTTTGTAACGGACTTTCTGCTGGATTTGAAAGATGCCAATTTATTCCCTGGTGATGTAGTTACTTATTGGGCAACTATTTACGATAATTCTCCCGAACAACAAAAAGCGGAAAGCACCAGATTTAAAGCTCGTTTCCCTTCCATTGAAGAGATTTATAGAGAAATTGAAGCCCGCGAACAAGAAAAGAAAACGGAACTGGAAACCGCCTTACAAAAATCCAAAGACCTCCAAAAAGAATTTGAAAATAAACGCCGGGAACTGCTTAAACAGGATAATCCCAAGTGGGAAGATAAAAAACAGCTGGAAAAAATATTGCAGGAACAGGAAAATCTTTCGGAGCAGGTGCAAAATATTGCCGATAACTATCAGGAACTGATTAATAAAATGCAGGCAAATGAAACCCTCTCCCCCGAAACCTTGCAAAAAATGCAAAAAATCCAGGAATTGATGCAGGAAATTAATAATGAGGATTTGCAAAAGGCAATGGAAAAATTCTCTAATACCCTGCAAAACATTAAACCAGAAGACCTTAAAAAAGCAATGGAAAATTTCAAATTCTCAATGGAGGATTTTAGCAAAAAGATTGAACAGACACTTGCCCTGCTGGAAAGCATTAAAAAAGAACAGGCAATCCAAAAAGCATTGCAGATTTCCGAAGAAATGGAAAAAATGCAGAAAACCCTTAGCGAACGCACAATGGATGAAAAACAAAACTATAAAGACCTTGCCTCCGACCAGAAACAAATTAGTGATACCTACGATAAACTGCAACAGGAATTGGATAAAATAGATAAAATGCTGGAATCCCCGCGCGATAATCAGGTTATAAATCAATTAAAAGACCTGAAACAAGATATGCAAAACAGCAATCTGAAACAAGACCTGCAAAACAGTCAGAATGCTTTAAGCCAAAATCAACGCAGTCAATCCCTTTCTGCTCAAAATCAAGCGATGGAAAAAATGCGCCGTTTTTCCTTAAAACTGAATCAGATGAAGGAATCAATGGGTGGGGGTAATCAACAAAGAACAATGCAGGCAATTCAAACTGCAATAAGAGAACTTCTGATTTTTTCCAAACAGCATGAGGCAACTGCCAGCCGTTATAGAAATGATCCCTATGTAATTGTGCAAGACCTTATTGCTCAATCCGAAGGAATTCAAATTTCCTTAAATAAGATGTTCCGGGAAACACAGGTGCTGATGATAATTCCCCCTAAATTTTTTATTGATGTGAATGAAACCAATAGCGCCTACAGAAATATTTTCAGCTACATCAATGAATCGCAGTTTTACCAAATTCCCAATGCCTTAAACAGCGTTCAAAAGGGAATAAACCTGATGGTATATGACCTAATGCAGGCATTGCAAAATGCTTCTTCCGGAACAGGAAGCGGAGGTGGAGGTATGCAATCCCTATTGCAAATGCTGGAACAAATGAGCCAGGAACAAATGGCAATGAATATCCTCACCGAACAATTGTTTTTACAAATGCAAGCTCAAGGCGGAAAAATGGATAGCGCTATGCAACAACAAATACAACGCCTGGCAGAAGATCATGAACGCCTCGCAGAAAACCTGAAAAGAGCCCTGCAAAATAATCCGGAAGCACAAAAACAGGGAAATGTCCTGAAACAAATTACAGAAGAAATGGATGCCATAACCAGACAACTGAAAAATAATCAGCTCAATCCCGATATCCTGGAAAGACAGGAAAGAATTATCAGCAAAATGCTGGATGCTCAACGCTCTATCAATAAAAGGGAATTTACGGAAAAACGCAAAGCTGAAACGGGTGAAGATATGCCCTATAAAGGAAATACGAAAATTGATTTGGAAGCTTTAAGACGCAGCGGACTTTTAGAAGAAGGTTTACGTGCTTATCCTAAAGAATATCAACAGGTTATAATGCAATATCTGAAAGAGCTGAATGAGGTAATAAATAAATGAAAAAGGCAGTTCTCCTAATACTGCTACTAATTGCTTGTGCAAGTGCAATATATGCACAGTATGATGAAAAGCAAATTCTTACCCAGCAGGCAAATCAATTGCTGATGCAACGCCAATATGTTCAGGCGGAACAGCTCTTTTTACGCATCCTGGATAAATACCCTAACGACACAAATTCCATCAATCAGCTGATGAATATATATTTTACTCTGTCCCAAACAGATAAGGCAGAAGCAACCTTAACCAAATACCAAAGAACTTTGCCTCCGCAAACTTATAGCGAACTGCTTATTCAGCTGCTAATTATGCAAGCAAAAGTAGAAGAGGCCTGGCAGGAGACAATGCGCTATTTAAACATCTACGGTCAGGATGAATATAAATACAGACGGTTAGCTTCTTTCTTTGAACGCAAGGCATTTTACGACAAAGTGATAGAGCTTTATACAAGAGCAAGAAATCAATTGGGAAAACCGGATTTATTTCGTTTGGAAATGGCTAATACGGCAATGAATTATCATCAATTTGAAAAGGCAATTCGTGAATTTATGGCTTATACGGAAAATAATCCGGTCTATATGTTTTATACCAATAATCAGCTGAAAACAATATTACAAGAGGATGCAACCCTTATTTCCGTTGTTTCTGCTATTGCGGACAGCAGTAATAGTTCTGTGCTGAAAGAAATTTATGCCAATGCCTTGCTCAATTTGCAGGATTATAAAACAGCTCTGAATATTTATAAACAGTTGGAACCCCAAAAAATGTGGCGTTTTGCCGAAGAACAAACAGCTGCAGGTAACGATAGCATTGCTTTTGAGGCATACAGCTACCTGGAAACAGGAGAAACGGATATGGTTAAAAAGATGGATTTGCGTTACCGCTTAGCTGAAATAAAATATCAGCAAAGGGACTATCCTGCTACTGAACAAATAATTATGGAATCGCTATCTCTGCCTTTCTGGAAGGATAGAAATCTCTATTATCGCAGTTCTGTGGGAGTTAAATTACGCAAATTGATGGCAGAAATAAAATTGGCTAAAAATGAACCTGTTGATAGCGCTTTGGTTTGGTTGAATGAAGCCAAGAAATTTAGTCGTAACAACTTGGAATCGCAGGAAATGGATTTGGAAATTGCCCGCTTGTATATATTGAATGGAGATAAAACTAAAGCCCAAAACCTCTTGAAAACCATCAATCATAATAACCTGATGGAAAAAAGGGATTACCTGAACTTCTTGAATACTCTGCTGGAAGGTGAAACTGCCTTAGCGGATACTTTGATGAACGAGTTTATCATTCGCTATCCCGAAAGCCAATATGCCAACGATGCTATCTACCTGATGATGTTTACTTTGAATATGGCAGAGCAGGACAAAAAGAGTTTCTATTCCGCTATTCGTTTATTACAACTGAACCGTCAAAGCGGAATTGATACTTTAGCAGTTATCTTCAGTCACAATCAAGATGAGGAAGTTCTTTTACTGGCAATTGAATGGGCTATTGCTTTCGGCAATGACTCCAAAGCAAAAGAGTTACTGCAATATGATTTTCAGGATGAAGTTGCTGCGGATTATGCCGCTTTATTACGACTGTTAATGGTTTCGGATAAAGCGGAAGAACAACGACTGGCAAGGGAATTTTTGAAAAACAAACCCAACAGTATTTTTTCACCTGATTTTAGGCAAAAAATAAGTCGTTGGTCAGCTTCTCGGCCAAATTTATAGTTCTTAACGGGAGATAAAATATGAACTTACGCAAGGCATACACCTTTGATGATGTTCTGCTGGTGCCTCAAAAATCGGATGTCTTACCTGCAGAAGTGGATTTGAGCACAAAAATAACGGCTCAAATATCTTTACGGATTCCTGTAATCAGTTCCGCTATGGATACCGTAACGGAATCCGCTATGGCAATTGCTATGGCAAGAGAAGGAGGATTGGGAATTATTCATAAAAACCTTTCTATTGAAGAACAGGCAAAGCAGGTCAGTTTAGTAAAAAGAGCAGAAAGCGGAATTGTGACTCATCCCTATATTCTTTCGCCGGAAGATACTTTGGCTTATGTTTTGGCTTTGAGAGATGCACATCATATCGGTGGTTTTCCTGTTGTAGAAAATGAATTCCTGGTTGGTATTTTAACCAGTAGAGATATCCGTTTTGTGACCAATCCCCAAACAAAAGTGAAAGACCTGATGACTCCTAAGGAAAAACTGATTACTGCCAAAACCGGAATTTCACTGGATAAAGCAATTGAACTTTTACAGAAACATCGCCTGGAAAAACTCCTGCTGATTAATGAGGAAGGCAAATTGGAAGGAATGATAACCGTTAAAGACATTATGAAACGCTTAAATTATCCCGAAGCGGTTCAAGATGATAAAAACCGTTTACTTGTAGGTGCTGCAATTGGAGTTACGGGTGATTACCTTGAAAGAGCAAAAGAACTTCTTAATGCCGGAGCCGATTTACTGGTTATAGATACGGCACATGGTCATCATAAAAACATTGGTATTGCCTTGCAAAAAGTAAAAAAGCACTTGAACTGTCAAGTTATTGCAGGCAATGTAGCTACTGCAGATGCCTGCCGCTATTTAATTGAAAACGGAGCAGATGCAGTTAAAATTGGCATCGGTCCTGGTTCCATTTGCACAACCAGAGTTATTGCCGGAATTGGAGTTCCGCAATTAAGCGCCATAATGGATTGTGCTTTGGAAGCAGGTAAATACAACATTCCTATAATAGCTGATGGAGGCATAAAATTCAGCGGGGATATTGTTAAAGCACTTGCTGGAGGTGCTTCTGCAGTTATGATTGGTTCACTTTTTGCCGGTTGCGATGAAAGCCCCGGAGAATCCATAATTTACAATGGCAGAAGGTTTAAAAGTTACCGGGGAATGGGTTCCCTATCCGCTATGAAGCAAGGCAGTAAAGACCGCTATTTTCAAGATGAACAAGTAGAAGACAACAAACTTGTAGCCGAAGGAATTGAAGGAATGGTTCCCTATAAAGGTCCCGTTAAGGATTTTCTCTATCAATTGATGGGTGGATTGCGTTCCGGAATGGGTTATTGTGGAACTGCCACTATTCAGGAATTACAAGAAAAAGCCGAATTTATTGAAATCACAACTGCCGGCTTGAAGGAAAGTCATCCTCACGATGTCCACATCACTAAAGAAACCCCGAACTATTACAGCGGGGATTGAAGAAGAGCTTTCCCCTGCTTTAAAAAGTTACCTTTCCAGCTTTGTTTATCATTTGAAGGTAGAGCGGGGAATGGCAAAAAACAGCATTGAGAGCTATCGTCGTGATATTGGTGATTTTTTGCTGTTTTGCCCTAAAGAAATCGGCAATTATGAAACGGACGATATTACAAAGTATCTTCTTTCTTTGCAGGAAATTGGACTTTTAAATACCAGCGTTGCCAGAAAGAGAGTTGCTTTGGGTCAATTCTTCGGTTTTTTAAAGGATAACGATATTGAAACTAAGGTAGATATGGATTTGGTTCCGCGTATCAAACTGGGAGTGCAATTACCGGATGTTTTAACTGTGGAGGAAATGTTTCAGCTGTTAAATTCCCTGCCTGTTAAAACACCTTTGGAAATTCGCAATAAGCTTATGATGGAATTGCTGTATGCAACAGGTATGCGAATTTCCGAACTCTTAAGTATTTCTTTGCACGATTTGAATTTAACGGAGCGGGTTATTTTAGTTCACGGCAAGGGCAGTAAGCAAAGATATGTGCCTTATGTAGATACGCTTGATGAACTGTTTGCAAAATACTTAAAGCAGAGTCGTCCAATACTATTAAAGCTGAAACAATCGGAATTGCTTTTTCTGAATAATCGCGGGGAAAGAATGAGTCGGATGGGTTTCTGGAAAATATTACGCAAAGCGGTTTTGGAGGCAAATATCAAAAAGGAAGTAACGCCACATACATTTCGGCATAGTTTTGCCACTCATTTATTGGAAGGAGGAGTGAATTTAAGAATTGTGCAAGCCCTTTTGGGTCATTCTTCCATTGATACAACGCAGATTTATACACATATTGATATGAAACGACTGGTAGAAACATATAAAGAGTATCATCCACGCGCGTAAAAAAGGTGAACGGTGTAAGGTGAATGGTGAACAGTGAAAAAAAAGAATTGAAAATTGAGAATTATAAATAATAATCTGCGAAATCTGCGAAATCTGCGTGAACTAAAATTTTTATCTGTGAAATCTGTGAGAAAAAAAAGGAGCATAAATGAAAAACCGGGTTAATCTGTTCAATTTATTTTGCTATATAATTATAGCCCTTACATTAGTTCTTTGTTTATCATCCTGTAAAACAAAGAGTTCCAAACAGGAACAGGCAGGATTACAAAAGGTTTCAGTTACTTTAGATTGGACACCCAATACCAATCATACCGGAATTTATGTAGCTAATGAACTTGGCTATTTTAAAGAACAGGGTCTGGATGTAGATATTCTACAACCGGGACAAAATGTAACAGATCAAATAGTAGCAACTGGAAAAAGTGAATTTGGTGTAAGCTATCAGGAAAATGTAATTCGTGCCAGAAGTGAAAATATTCCTCTGGTTTCAATTGCAGCCGTTATTCAGCATAACACTTCCGGTTTTGCCTCTTTGAAAAAAGCGGGAATAAAAAGTCCTCTTGATTTTGAAGGCAAAAGATACGGTTCCTGGGATTCACCTTCAGAACTGGCTATCCTGAAAGCAACTATGGAAAAATATGGTGCCGACTTCAATAAAGTAAACGTTATTTCCGGAATTTACGATTTCTTTTCCACTATTGGCAAAGATGCTGATTTTGAGTGGATTTATTATGGCTGGGATGGTGTGGAAGCAGAAAGAAGAGGTATTGCCCTAAACTATATACCCCTCAAAGAAATAGACCCTGTTTTTGACTATTATACACCTGTAATTATCAGCAGCGAAGATTATCTGGCAAAAAATCCCGAGACCGCCAAGAAGTTTATGACAGCCCTCCAAAAAGGTTATGAATATTGTATTGCCAAACCCGATTCCGCTGCCGCTATTTTGCTGAAAAATGTCCCCGAACTTAATGCCGAACAGGTTAAACGCAGTATGCAATATCTGGCAAAAGAATACCAAAGCGATGCTGAATCTTGGGGAATACAAAAGTCGGATGTCTGGAAAAGGTTTTGTGAATGGATGTATCAGCAACGCCTTATTCAGCTTGCAGTTGATCCCAATAAGGCATTTTCTAACGAATATCTTCCTCAATAAATTCTATGCCTAATTGCATTCTGGAAGCGAAGGACATTCGTAAAACATTTCTCTTTAAGGGAGCGCTGGTTGTGGTTTTGGATAAATTACAATTCAGCATCCAGGAAGGTCAGTTTGTCAGTATTGTAGGTCCCAGTGGTTGTGGCAAAAGCACTTTCCTGGAACTTTTGGCTGGAATCACTAAACCAGATAATGGCAATATTTACCTTGAAGGCAATGAAATTACAGGAAAAACGGGCTTTTTGGGTTATATGCCGCAGGATGATTTGCTTTTTCCCTGGCTAACTACAATGCAAAATATTCTATTGCCCGTAAAAGTGCAAGGCAAGGACGAAAAAGAGGCAAAAAAGAAAATTATTGAACTTCTCCCTCTGTTCGGCTTAATGAATTATACGGATCATTTACCTTACCAGCTTTCAGGAGGATTAAAACAACGCGTTGCGCTTTTAAGAACCTATATGAGCAGTGCAGAAATCTTACTTTTAGACGAACCCCTGGCAAAATTGGATGCTTTAACGCGCAGTCAACTGCAAACCTGGCTGAAAGATATTGTCCATTTACTAAATCTAACCATTATTTTAGTTACCCATGATATTGACGAAGCAATTATGCTTTCGGATAGAATTGACCTGATGAGTATAAATCCCGGAACTTTTATGGAAAGCATATATCTGGATAGAAATGCACCCTTAAGCGCTGAAGAACAGCTAAAACTGAAAACAAAAATACGCAGTAAACTGGTAAACGAAGAAGAAAAAAGTGAAAATGGCAAGAAAATTGGTGAACCGGAGAAAAGTGATAAAGTGATATAGATTACAAGTGTGTAACCGAAGGACGCTGTTCTTCCGCTAAGAAAAAAAAGCAGAGCTTGAGCGAGCTCCGGCTACACAAATCGTGTAATAAGAAATACTCGCAAATCAATAAAATCCGTGCAATCTGTGTAATCTGTGAGAGCCGTCCTTTCTTGTTAGCCATCATCAACCCAACCTAAAGGATGGATGGAGGATGGGTGGTAATTAGGCAAGCTTAGATGGCTGTGTTGTTTTTAGGTAAATTATGGTAGAGTGCCAAGAGCGAAGGGAAAAAATATTATTACTATGATAAAAAGTTCCGTAGGAACGACAGGTATTAACAACGGGTTTTAACCCGGTGAAAAGAGAAATATGAAACAACTTATCTCTTTTCCCTGGAATGAGTTCCGTAGGAACGACAGGTATTAACAACGGGTTTTAACCCGGTGAAGAAGAACATCAGAGAGCCATTATCTCTTTTCCCTAAAAAGAGTTCCGTAGGAACGACAGGCATTATAGAAGGGTTTTAACCCTGAGCTATGAAGATAGACGATATCTTATTTCATTTTTTCCAAATGAGTTTCTAATTAAAGTGGAAGTTACCAAAGCATTTGTTCTCAACTGCATTTTGGGGGTTATATAGAGTCCACTGTTTTCAAGGTATCTCAGCTTTTTCCAGCTTGAATTGCTGAAGCATTGCTTACCCATTACGGATGGGATTAGCAATGGGTAAGCAATGAGTAAGCAATGCTATTAAGGAAGAAAATGTAATTATATTGAGATTATAGGAGTTAGGAAAATTTAGGGGAAGAAGATAATATTATATCTGTAATTCCATATTTTATATAGTTTTAATATTCATAAACCCTATATTATAAGATAAATCTTATAGAGATAGCAGTTAGATAACGACGAGTTTTAACCCGGCGCAAGAGGAGAAAAACTACAAAACTATCCTTCTTTTCTGAAAAAAGTTCCGTAGGAACGACAGATATTAACAACGGGTTTTAACCCGGTGAAGAAGAACATCAGAGAGCCATTATCTCTTTTCCCTAAAAAGAGTTCCGTTGGAACGACAGGTATTAACAACGGGTTTTAACCCGGTGAAGAAGAACATCAGAGAGCCATTATCTCTTTACCCTGCAAAGAGTTCCGTAGGAACGACAGATATTATAGAAGGGTTTTAACCCTGAGCAAAAAAATCAAATTTTGCATTTGGTTTGCTGAATTCTAATTTGCTATAAATAGAATTCATTTATTTTTCAGTGTTCTTATAACTCTTTGGCAAATTGGAAGTTGCCAACCTATTAGCCCTCAATTGCATTATTCGGTAGAGAAAATTGTCCATCATTTTTCAGAGTTCCGCAAACTCTTTGGCAAATCGGAATTTGTCACCCCCTTTTAGTTCAATTGCATTATTCGGGTGCAAAATCCTGCAACCTTTAAGTCCCTATTTCCTATGTATTAACAATCCTTTGAACCATCCTAACCAATGGCAGATCTTCATTATAGGAAGCCACAAACTGCAAGCCGAAAGGAAGACCATTGGCGTCTAAGCCATTGGGAATAGTTAAAGCTGGCAAACCGCAATTCGTCCAGGGCAAACTCATTAAAGGTGAACCGGTTGACTTTAATCCCGCAGGAGCAGTAGTTGTGGTAGAAGGAGTAATCCAGAGGTCAATTTTTTGTTCTTGCATCAGATTTATTATTTTTTCTCTAAGTATAATTGTCTGTTGGCGTAAAATTTCCAGTTCCGCGGAACTGATTTGCAATCCTCTGGCATACAATTCCTTAGAGGAATCGGAATAAAGTTCCTGATAGCGCTCATATAAACTTTTATGATTTAAGGAAAATTCTGCCGCAATCAGGGCATTATGGCTCGCATTAATAGAGTTTATATCGCCAAAAGGATCGCAGGTAACTATTTTGTATCCCTTTTTCTGCAGTTTATCAAGAGCGCTGCAATAATTTTCCTGAACAGAAGAATCCGTCTGTTGTAAATAACTTCCGTTAACAGCACCCAAAACAGGTCTGTCTGTTATTGTGGCAGAAACGGACAGATGCAAAAGAGGCAGTAAAAAAGCAAGGTCTGCTACTTGTTTTGTGATGAAACCGAGATGATCAACCGTTTGAGAAAAAGGAAAAACCCCTTGCAGAGAAAACAAACCATAACTAGGTTTTAAACCTGTAACTCCACAGTAAGAAGCAGGCCTGATAATAGAGCCAATGGTCTGAGTTCCCAAAGCTAAAAGACAATATCCTGCAGATACAGCTGCCGCTGATCCACTGGAAGAACCACCCGGAGTATGATTCGGATTATAGGGATTTTTTGTCTTTGCCGGCTGAAAATAGGCAAATTCAGTGCAGGTGGTTTTCCCTAAAATTAGTGCTCCCAAATTTTTTAAGCGGGTAACAATTTCCGCTTCTTTGCCGGAAAAAACCTCTGGAGGAAGTTTTGAACCCGCACGCGTAGATAAACCATCCACATTAAACAAATCTTTAACGCCAATTAAAACCCCAAAAAAAGGTGGACGCAATTCCGGTTGAGGAAAACGGGATAACAGTTCTTCAGCTTGTTTCAGTAAGCGTTCTTGCCTGTTTTCTTCAGGTTCCAGAGCACATAAAACGGGTTCCTTTTTCTCAATATCGGTAAGGGTCTGAATAAGATAATCCTGCAACGGAAGTTTTCCCTGCCGTAAAGCAAAAGAAAGTTCTTTCAGGTTATCGGGAAAAATAGCGGAATTCATCTAATATCCTTCCGGATTTTAAGGAAACATAAGGGAATATTGATGTTAAATCACTCCCGCCTTTTGCAATTCGGCTAAGTCCTCTTCACTTAAGCCAAGTCGTTCACAATAAATCTCTTTATTGTGCGCTCCTATTTCCGGAGCGGGCTCATGCACTGCTGAATCTGGAAAAGAACTCATTTTTATAGGATTTCCGGCAATTTTTACAGTGCCCGCTATAGGGTCATTAACTTCCACAAACATATTACGAGCAAGCAATTGAGGGTCTTGCATAACGGATTCAATGTTGTTGATAGAAGAACAGGGAATTCCGGATTTTTCCATTATTTCCAGCCACCAGGAAGCAGGTTTCGCCGTAAAAATAGGTTCTAAAATGGCATTTAAGGCATCTATATTTTCCGTGCGTAAGCGATTGTTACAAAAACGCTTATCCGATATTAATTCCGGAATTTCCAGAGCTTTGCAAAAGGTATCCCAAAGGTTATCATTCCCCACGGCAATCACAAAATAATTATCCCTTGCCTTATATGCCTGGAATGGAGATATTGTAGGATGACGATTGCCAAGAGGTTTGGGTGAAATCCCTTCTGCCTGATAACGCACTAAAGCATTTTCCAGAATAGCTATTTGACCATCCAACATAGCAACATCAATTTTTTGTCCCAAACCTGTTTTTGTGCGTTGGTACAAAGCAGAATTAATCCCGATGGCAGTGAAAAGCGATGCAGTTATATCTCCAAGAGACATTCCTACGCGTGTAGGAGCCATATTTTGCCAACCTGTAATACTCATAATACCACCCCTGGCTTGAACTAAAATATCGTAGGCAGGTTTTTGGGAATCAGGTCCGCTATGCCCGAAACCGGAAACGGCAGCATAAATCAATTGTGGATATTTTTCCTTTAATAACTCATATCCCAGGTTAAATTTTTCCATCGTGCCAGGGCGGAAATTTTCTACCAAAACATCACAATGTTCTATCAGCTTTAAAAACAATTCTCTCCCCTGCGGTTTTTTCAGGTTTAACGAGATACTTTTCTTCCCGTGGTTGATACTGAGAAAATAGAGAGAACGATTGTGCAGAAAAGGACCATAAGCTCTGGAGTCATCGCCTTTTTCAGGATGTTCCACCTTGATTATTTCTGCGCCCAAATCGCTTAAAATCATTGTACAAAAAGGACCTGCCAGAACACGACTAAGGTCAAGAACTACAACATCTTGAAGCGGTTTATTCATTGTTTTGCCTTTTCCCGCAAACAAGTTAATGCCACTTTCTCTGCCGTTATAGGTAGGGACTTAATTCTAATGCCGAGAGCATCTTCAATGGCATTAGCAATCATTGGAGCTGCAGGAAGCATTGTATGTTCTCCAATTCCCCGCGCTCCAAAAGGACCATCCGGTTGAGGAACCTCTACAATAATCGGAATAATCTCTTCCGGAACATCTTTAGCAGTAGGAATTTTATAGTCCGTAAGATTAGGATTGAGCAGTTTACCTTTTTCGTTAAAACGCATATCTTCATATAACACAGTTGCTAAACCCTGAAGCAGACCTCCTGTAATTTGACCTTTTACCAAATCAGGATTGATGGCTTTTCCGGCATCAATGGCTAAAGCAACCTTCAGCACTTTCATTTTGCCCGTTTCCTGATCAATTTCCAAATTCAAACCTGCCGCACCTACCGTGTAATGAACATTAGGATGACCTCCCTGACTTGTTTCCGGATTGTCTTTAGTGCTGGCAAATTCAGGCATAAACATTCCGCGACCGTTAATCGGACCACCCTTAAAAGTTCCGTCTTCCGTCATAATGCCCTCTACCACAAAATTCTTCAAAGGTAAAATGAAAGCGGGATCGGTTTTGCATTTAACTGCCTCATCTTCCAGATAAAGAGCATCCAGCGGAAAATGATAAACCCGGTGAATGAGTGTAAAAATCTGCTCCCGGGCATCCAATGCGGCATTTTTAACGGCATTCCCACAGCTCCAGGTTATATGACTCGCAACAGTTTGCCACTCATAAGGATTCCGATCCGTATCTGGTGTTTCTACTCTAATTTTGGCTGGTGGAATAGATAAAATTTCTCCTGCAATTTGAGCCATAACTGTCTGATAACCTTGTCCGATATCCATACCGGAAATAAGCAGATTGATTGTGGCATCTTCATTGAACTTTAAAAATGCGGAAGAAGAAGCATTCGGAGGCATAGCAGGCGCTTTCCAAAAAATAGCAAAGCCCTGACCGATAACTTTTGTCGGGTCTTCGGAAATGGGTTTTTTGCCCCAATCAATTGCTTTAGCGGCTTTATCAATACATTCCTGTAAACCGCTCGGGTTCATTTTAGCACCATAAGCGGTTTTATCTCCTGTCTTAATGGCATTTATCCTTCTAAATTCTACTTCGTCTATATTAAGTTGATGAGCCATTCTACTGATATGACTTTCCAAGCCAAAAAGCATTTCCGAATAGCCAAAACCGCGATAAGGACCCCCCGGAGGAAGATTGGTATAAACACAAATAGAATCTATGGAAACATTATCAATCCGATAAGGTCCGCTTGCTGATAAACCAACTGCATTAACAACATTGGCTCCATATTCTACATAAGCACCGGCATCCCAATATAATTGATGTTCCAGAGCCGTTATAATTCCCTCTTTTGTAGCACCCATTTTTATTTTTGCGATCAATCCCAATCGCTGATAAGTATTGGTAAATTCCTGTTCCCTGCTGTAACGCAGCTTAACTGCATAACCCTTTAGTTGAGTGGCTAAAACTGCAGGAATAATTTCCATCGTAACTCCGGCTTTTCCTCCAAAACCACCTCCCACATAAGGAGTTATAACTCTCACATCTTTATGGCTGAGGCCTAATGCTTCGGCAAAAAGATTTCTTTGGGTATGCGGGGATTGTGAACTGCTCCAAACGGTTAATCGTCCCGAATGGTCAAATTTGGCAACCGCTATATGGGTTTCTAAAGCACAATGTGCATAACGGGGAACGGAATATGTCTCCTCCAGAATAACATCTGCATTGGCAAAACCTTTTTCCAAATCACCTTTGCGGATTTTTCGCCAATGAGCTATATTTGTTCCGCCTTTGGGATAAAACCACGGAACCCGAGGATAATTTTCCACCTCTGGATGCAGTAAAGGAGCATCACTTTTCAGAGCATCCATTTGATTTAAAACTGCCGGAAGGGGTTCATATTCCACTTTAACCAAAGAAACAGCACTTTTTGCAGCTTCGGGAGTGAAAGCCACTACCGCACCTATTTGTTCACCTACAAAACGGACTCTTTCCTGAGCGAAAACATAACGGTCTTTCATATAAAGTCCGAAACGATTGTGAAAATCCTTCCCTGTAAATATTTTATAAACGCCTTTCACCTTCAATGCTTCAGAAACATCTATATTCTTGATCAAGGCAGATGCTTCCGTGCTTTCAATCAATTCCGCATAAAGCAGATTAGCTCCAAAATCTATATCATCAACAAAAGTAGCTGCTCCGCTGATTTTATCCAAAGCATCAATACGCGTTACATCTTTGCCTATATATTTATAGTCCTTCATTTTACCCCCTTTCCGGTTAAAGACATAATTGCATCAAAAATAGGTGTATAACCTGTGCAGCGACAAAGATTTCCGGCAATTGACTCTTTAATTTCCTCTAAAGAGGGATGGGGATTTTTTTCCAGCAATTCAGTAACCGCCAAAATTATTCCCGGTGCACAATAACCGCATTGAAAAGAATTGAATTCAATAAATGCTTTCTGCAGAGCACTAAGTTTTTCCCTGGAAATACCTTCTAAAGTGGTAATACTATGATTTTCCGCTTCAACGGCAAGAATCAGACAACTGCGAACTGCTTTACCATCAAGCAAAACAGTGCAGGCACCGCAATCACCTCTTTCACAGCCACATTTGGGACTTTTAATTCCCAATTTATTCCGGAGCACATCCAGAAGTATTTCATTATTTTCCACTTGCACATTACGGGGTTCATTATTAAGTATCAAGCTGATTTCTTTCATCATACATCTCCCAAAAGCTTTCGGGGCTCAATATATTTGCCGGAAATTCTTTCCTGAATTGCCGTTAAACCTCTTTTAAGCATAATTCCACTAATATACATCCGGAATTCTTGTGTAGCGCGAATATCTGTTATGGGGTTTATTTCCGAAGGAATAAGAGCTATGGCTTTTTCTATTAAATCAGCATTCAAAGGGTTACTGTTATTTAAGAGGTCTTCAATATAGTAAGCTCTTTTGGGAAGAGGACTTAAAGCACAATGAGCCAAACGATATTGTTTATCCGCAGTCATTAAAATTCCCCAACCTGCCTGAGCAAGGTCTTCTCCACTGTAACGACCCAGTTTTAAATAGATACCGGAACTATCAGGAATTCTTTTCAGAGAAATACCGGTTACTATTTCATCTTCCTGCAAAGCTGTTTTTCGGGGAGCAAGAAACCATTCCGTAACAGGAATTTCCCTTTGCGACAAAGGACTTGCACAATGAACTGTTGCCTCATAGCATAAAAGAGCAGGAGCAGAATCCAAAGAAGGAACTGCAGAACAAATATTTCCCGTTAAAGTAGCCCTGGCACGAATTCCTGTAGAGCCAATTGTTTTACAGGCATCGTGAAGAAGAATAAAATGCTTTTGCACCAGTTCATTTTCTATAAGCTGCGCAAAAGTTACATTACTGCCGATAAAAAGTGTTTCCTTTTCCCAATTGAGCTTTAATAATTCACTGATACCTTTTATATCAATCAACAAATCAGGTTTCAGCATTCCTTCTCTAATATTTACAATCAGATCGGTTCCACCTGCCAGAAAAAGGGCTTTATCTTTATATTTTGCTTTAAGTTGCAATGCTTCAATCAAAGTGGAAGGACGCTGATAGTCAAAAGTATGAGCCAAAGCCATATTTTCTTCCTTTTTTAGGGTTCCCAAGCCATAATGCGACACATAGAGGATTCCAGTTCAATGCCGCGCAGAGGAAAAAGTCCTATCCAGACCCTTTTATTGGAGATTTTATCAATATCTCCCCCCAGGTTTTCTGCATGCACCAGCTTTTTAGGGAAGAGTTTCAGATGCATCACCTGATAGTATTCTTCAGGAGGAAACATTTCATCCCAGGTCTTACCGTATTTGGCAATCAACTTTTGTTCCGCTTCGTTAAAAGAACCAGGATGCCAATTGCGGATAATAGTATTCATAGGATGATCTGCAGAACCGCAATCTACTCCAATCCATTTCAAATGCATATCCAAAGCCCAGGTATGAAAAGAAGGATCAGGACCCGGATGCTTAACAAAATAGCGGAGTTCATCACTTTCAGGCTGATCCCAGGCATAACGATGGTAGCCGGTATTGATAATTAAAATATCGCCTTTTTTGATTTCCGCTTTTTGCATCAGAAGCTCGGGAGAGTATAAATCATAGTCATTTACGCTATCAGAAATATCTACAACTACTCCAGGACCAATCCATTCTTCCATAGGAACTTGTCCTATACTGCGTCCACTGGCAAAAAAATGGATTTCACCATCAATATGTGTGCCTACATGATTGCTGGTAGTAATAATTTGACCATTTGCACCCTGACCTGAATGAGCTCCAGCAATGCGTTTAAAGTATTGAATTCCCAAAGGCATATAGCTGGGCCAGGGAGGTGTATGAATACTTAAGGGCTGAGTTAAATCATACATCTTTAAGCTCTGCATAAATTCAAAGAAGCTGTTTAGTTCCATTTTTATCTCCTGTTTATTTAGTTCAAAGTTCAAAGTGCGGGAGTTCAAAGTGCGGGAGTTCAAAGTTCAAAGTGCGGGAGTTCAAAGTTCAAAGTTCCTTACGACAAAGATGTCGTTTTTCCGGAAAACCATCTCGCTACCTCGCTATTTTCACCATCTCACTATTTTGCCATCTCGCTACCTTGCTATTTTCACCATCTCACTATTTCGCCATCTCGCTACCTTGCCATTTTCACCATCTCACTATTTGCCATCTCACCCTCTCACTCTTTATCTTTTTTTAATACATATCCGCCAATGTTTTATAGGCCTTAATAAACGGTTCAAAAGGTGCTTTCACAACTCCAGCGCCAACTTGTCCCACACCAGGATTTTTATGTGCTACACCTGTGTCAATTACCGGAGCTATGTTATTTTGAATAACTTTCACTACATCAATTCCCAAAGGGGTTCCTCTAAAATCCAATGCCGGAATTTGATAAAGGGAACTTTCTCCAAAACAAATATTATACATAGACAATGTGTAATTTATTGCTTCTTTGGCAGTTCCACCTACAAATTGAACTATGGCAGGAGCTGCGGCAAGAGCAAAACCACCCAAACCGCCTGTTTCCGTTATAGAGCTGTCACCAATATCGGGATTGGCATCTTCTTTGGTAAAACCTGGAAAATAGAGGGCATCGGGAACAGGGGCAGTACCCGTAAACCATTTATTTCCTGTTCCGCTAACCTGAATTCCGAAATCAGTTCCATTTCTTGCCATAGCCACAACTATAGAGCTACCGGAAATGTTTCTGGCAGGATCAAGAATGGCTTTACTTGCAGGCATAGACAGGTTCAGGAAAAAATGGTCGTTGCCATTTATAAAATCCAGTGCGGCAGCAGATTCTTCAGGATTAGTCATTGTTTTAATAATGGCAGGAGCTATTTGTCTGATAAACAAAGAAGTTCCAGCCCGATTACGATTGTGAAGTTCATCACCCATATTCAATGCTTGGGCAATAAGTCCCTGAATATTAATCGTTCCCGCATATTCTATAGCTCTTTTCAGGACGGGATAGAGCACTTTTTCCATCCATTTTAGGCGGTTAATCACTTCTTCGCTATAGGCACCATAGCGCAAAACTTTTCCCAAACCTTCATTTTGGGTAGCATAAGTAAAATTGCCGTAGCTTTCATTTTTAATAATAAAAACAGGCATTGAAGGACTGATAATACCTGCCATAGGACCGGTACAATTATGTTCGTGGCAGGGAGCAAATTCAATTTTTCCCGAAGCGGCAATTTTTTCCGCTTCTTCTGCATTTTTTGCCCTATCTTCATAAATTAGAGCTCCAATTATGGCACCCCGCATAGGACCGCACATTCTATCCCAGGAAACAGGAGGACCGCTATGGAGAATAAGGTCTTTATGCATTCCGGGAATAACCTTCAGGGCAACATCCATTCCGGTTAAAACCGCTTTGCCGGAATTGATTATTTCCAGAGCTTTTTTATTGGCTGGAGCAATGATGTTTTCAGAGAGCGAATTTATTTTATGATGATAGCTGTTTTCAACAGGCAGAGGAGGTTTCCAAAGGAGGTTTACCACATCAATACCTTGAGTTTTAAGGTCTACGGCAAATTTTTCCAAGCCAATGTTTATTACTTTTGGTTTATCTTTATTTAATTTCAGCATTTAGCACTCCGATATGATCTTAAACATTGGCAGACAAATTCACAAGCAGAATGATGAGAGGTAAATACATAAGCTCCTGCCTTTTCCAATTCCTTTTTTTGTTTTTGCCGGTTTTGAGGATCGCCGTCTGTTCCTAATAAATGGCAGACAACAACAAGGTCTGCAGGCAATTTTTGCAGGGCAGGAACAAGTTCTTCAGCCGGATCGGGATGAGCACCAAAACCCAAAACTACATCCAATAAGATGATACCTACTTTAGGATCATTTGCTTCCTGAGCCAATTTTTGCAGACGCAAACTGTAATCTATCATTGGATGAGGACGTCCTATTGTAAATTCATCTGCTCCTAAATCTATAATACTATTTTCTTTTGTTTGCCAGCCATCGGTCAACCGGAAAAATGCCTGATCCGTAACATTATTAAAGGGTTCGCAACCAAAATTATCAAGATAGACCTGAATTGCTTCCTGGCAAAGCGTTCCGCCACTATATAAACCGCGCAGATAAGGACCTCTAAGCTTTGGCAAAGGAAAATCTTCCGCAAGCTTAGCATTTTTTACTTCAATTCCTGCTTTCTTACAGGCAAAAAAAGCGGTTTCAGATAAAGAACGGACATAATATAAATTGGGTAGTTCAGGAACTTGCATTGGAATAAGGAAATTGGCAATCACCGGTTTGGAACTATGAGAAATCAGTTCCCACAATTTTTTCTGCACCTCTTCACAGGGGGGTTTTCCTGTTACAATAATAACTTCTGTATTTTCATCCTCCAGCAGATATTCCAAACAGGCAGTCAGCATTAAGCCGCCAATTTCTTTTTTCCCATCCCTTCCTCCGGTTCCAAATGCCTGCGAAATTCCTCCACTCAAATTAGCTATAGTAGTGGAGATTTCCTGTAAACCTGTTCCTGATGCGGAAACAATTCCTATTTTACCGCGGGGAACATTATTGGCAAAGGCAAGTGGAACGCCATTGAGAATAGCGGTTCCGCAATCAGGACCCATCATCAAAAGACCTTTTTTCAGAGCTTTTTGTTTCAAAGAAAGTTCATCTTCAATGCTTACATTATCGGAAAAGAGCAAAATATGCAGTCCTTTTTCCAGTGCTTTTTCCGCTTCAGCGGCTGCATATTTTCCGGCAATGGAAATTAGACAAAGGTCTGCTCCTCCTAAAGTGGCAATTGCTTTTTCCAGAGTAAATGCCTGGGGAATTGGAGTTTGATTGTATTCATTAGTGGAAGGTTTATTGATTAATTCTTCTGCTTTATTTATTGCTTCCGCAGCATTTTTTGCGTTATCGGCTTTGATCACGATAACAATATCGTTTTCCGAAGCAGAGTTTATTTCTTCTGCCAGCATATCACTTGCCTTTAGAATTTCCCGATTTTCGCTTGTAGCTACAATAGCAACTGCTTCCAGAACGCCTTTTAGAGACCTTAGTTCCCGGGAAATAAGCATCAGCTTAACGGAATCCAAGTATTTTCCCGCAATAATTTTAGCTTTTATGGGCATTATATTTCCTTTATATATTTACAGATAGTACATTGAGAGCAGCAAGGACATCCGGAAAAATACAGCTTCTGCATTTCGCTATTTCCGCACTCCAAAACCAATTAAATAACAAACAAAATACAAATCCGCTCAACATATCTTTTCCTGAACTCTCACCTGAATTCATTATTAGATTTATGTATTTTGTCAAGTTAATTTCGTCGTTTTCACTTAAAGCAAGCAAAAAATTCGCCCAATCATCATCCGGACGCAGGTAATATGCTTGATGCAGAAAAGTATTGACCAGCAAATCATTGTCCAAAGCGGTTTGATAGATTTCTTCCCGTTGTTTTATCAGGTCTTTTCTGCCGTTGGCAATCAGCCAGGATAAACAGATTATATAGCCAATCAAAAAATCATCACCGGCAGGAGTGCTTCCCAAACCCCGGCGTTTTATTTGTTGGGCAAAGAGTGTATATTGTTGTTGAAAGAGGTTATTTATACCGTTTATGAGGCAGTTACGGAACTGAAGAAGAAATTCATCCTGGGATGAAGGGGGCTGAAAAAGCAAAGATAATAAATTATTTTTCTCTTCACCAATAAAGAAATTAAGCAGTTTTTCGCAGAGTAAGAAGGTCTTTTGGGCATTTTGATGAGGATGAATTGAAGGTATTTTCCAGATATTATCCTGGCTGTATGGTAAAGATATTTCTTGATTAATAACCACTTCTTTTTCTGTTACTTTCAGTTCTTTAGCTAAAGGAATCCTTCCTTTTAGGATTAGACGATATGGACCTGCACATATACTACTCTCACATAAAGATATAACAATATCTTCTGCGGCAAAATTTATTACCCGCTCAAAACAGCTATGAACCTTTGTATAGGTGCCTGAAGGAACCAATTCTCCGATGCGGAAAAGGGTATAATTATTTTTTCTCTGCATAACAATAAAATAATGCTTTTGTAATTAAATGTCAAATTGGTAGATGGAGAACGCTGTTTCTTTGTAAGAAAAATTGCGGGGCTACAACAAGCTCCGGCTACACAAATCATGTAATAAGAAAATACTCGCAAATCAATAAAATTCGTGCAATCTGTGAGAGCCGTCCTTTCTTGTTAGCCATCATCAACCCAATCTAAAGGATGGGTGGAGGATGTGTAAAGGATGGTTGGAGGATGGGTTGGAATTGGGCAAGCTTATATGGCTGAGTTGTTTTTAGGTGAATTATGGCAGAGTGCTAAGAGCGAAGGGTAAAGAGATTTTTTTCACTTATTTTTAGATTTTTTTACGAGGATTTCAACCTTCCTGTTTTTATTGTTGACGAGGAATTCAACCTTCCGGAAAAAAGAAATCCCCATCGTTTATAAGAGAAGAACCTACAAAACTATCCTTCTTTTGGGACAAAAGTTCCGGAGGAACGACAGATAATAACAACGGGTTTTAACCCGGTGAAAAGTGAAGAACCTACAAAACAATCCTTCTTTTCTGACAAAAGTTCCGTAGGAACGACAGGTATTAACAACGGGTTTTAACCCGGCACTTTGAAGATGGACAATATCTTATTTCCTTTTTGCGAATGAGTTCCATAGTAAAGTGGAAGTTGCCAATGCATTTGTTCTCAACTGCATTTTGGGGATAAAATAAAGTCCACTGTTTTCAAGGTATCTCAGCTTTTTCCAGCTTGAATTGCTAAAGCATTGCTTACCCATTACGGATGGGATTAGCAATGGGTAAGCAATGAGTAAGCAATGCTATTAAGGAAGAATATGTAATTATATTTAGATAATAGGAGTTAGGAAAATTTAGGGGAAGAAGAAAATATTATATCTGTAACTTCATATTTTATATAGTTTTAATATTCATAAACCCTATATTATAAGATAAATCTTATAGAGATGGCAGTTAGATAACGACGGGTTTTAACCCAGCGCAAGAGGAGAAAAACCACAAAACTATACTTCTATTAGGAAATAAGTTTCATAGGAACGACAGGTATTAACAACGGGTTTTAACCCGGTGAAGAAGAACATCAGAGAGCCATTATCTCATTACCCTGGAAAGAGTTATGCAGGAACTCGTTTTAACGGAAAAGGTATTTTATGCGTTCTTTCTCTTTCATTGTATTGCTTTTTGGGAGTTCATAGATGAAAGACATTAAATTTGATTAGTTTTCACTGGTTTCCTGTTTATATTGATTCTTTATTTTTCATTCAGCATTCAAAATCGGGTAATCCTGTTCATCACGAAGCTATTGATTAAATTTCCGGTCTATTTCCTCCCATCATTCGTTCTATATGTTTTCTTCCCTGAGGGGTATTGACTTTTTTCAGCATTTTTTTCATTTCTTCAAACTGGCGTAACAAGCGATTAACTTCCGTAACGCTAAGTCCGCATCCTTTAGCAATACGGAGACGTCTGCTGCCGTTAATAATTTCAGGATGCTCGCGTTCTTTTTCGGTCATTGATTGAATAATTGCTTCTATATGTTTTAGTGCTTTATCGTCAATTTTCAAATCGGCGGGAAGTTTGCGTCCCAAGCCGGGAATCATACGAATTATTGATTCCAGAGAACCCATTTTTTTGATGCTTTGTAATTGTTTGAGGAAATCATTTAAAGTAAACTGATTTTTCAGCATTTTGCGGGCAAGTTTTTCTTCCGCCTCCATATCTATTGCTTCTTCGGCTTTTTCAATAAGGGTTAAAACATCGCCCATTCCCAAAATACGGCTTGCCATTCTATCGGGATAAAAAATTTCCAGATCGCTGATTTTTTCCCCGATGCCGACAAAAGCAACCGGTTTTCCCGTAACTGCTTTAATGGATAAAGCTGCTCCACCGCGGGCATCGCCATCCAGTTTAGTTAAAATAACGGCATCAAAGGCAAGTTTATCGTAAAATTCCTTGGCAATTGTAACGGCATCCTGTCCGGTTGTTGCATCTGCCACAAAAAATATATAATCTGGTTTTATATGTGTCTTCAAGCGTGCCACTTCTTCCATCATCGGTTCATCAATATGAAGACGGCCTGCAGTATCAAAAATAAGCAGATTAACCATTTCCTTATCTGCCATAGATAAAGCGGAATCCGCTATTTTAAGAACATTTTTGGTATCTTCGGAAACGACGGGAATGCCAATTTGTTTACCCAGAATTTTAAGCTGATCAACAGCTGCAGGACGGTAAACATCACAGGCAACAAGCATCGGTTTGATGCCTTTTTTCCGGTAAAAAGCGGCAAGTTTGGCACAGGCAGTTGTTTTTCCTGAACCCTGCAAACCAACCAGCATAACTTTAGTGAGGCGATTGTTGAAGACCTTAAACTGAAAACCTTCCGTATCCATAAGGTTAACAAGCTGTTCATAAACGATTTTTACAACCTGCTGACCCGGGGTAAGGGACTTCATAACTTCTACACCCAAAGCCCGTTTTTCCACTTCAGCAATGAAATTCTTCACAATTCTGAAGTTTACATCGGCTTCTAAAAGCGCCATTCGGACTTCACGCAAACCCGCTTTTATGTTATCTTCGGTTAAATATCCTTTTCCCCGCAGGTTACGGAAAATTTTATCCAAGCGTTCAGATAGGTTTTCAAACATTATTGATCCTTAATATGTTCAGGCATTTCTTAAAGCGGAAATTGCCTGACTATAATCGTGACTGCTGAAAATATAGGAGGCAGAAACCAGAATATCGGTTCCCGCTTCTTTTAATGCTTTAGCGTTAGCGGCAGTAACTCCCCCGTCAACTTCTATGAGATAGCGGTAATTATTCTTTTTCCGCAGGTTATATAAATCCCAAATTTTATAGATGGCAGAAGGAATAAAGTCCTGAGCCGAAAAACCAGGATTTACACTCATCACCAAAATATAATCCAAATCAGGCAAAAGAGCTTCCAAAGTTCCTATGGGAGTTCCAGGATTTAATGCCAACCCGGCTTTAATGCCTTTTTCTTTTAATGTCTGAATAAGCCGGTGGCTATGATAAAATGTTTCCTGATGAAAGCTGACCCATTGCACATCCATATCCAGCAAAAGGGAAATATGAAAATCCGGATTGGTAACCATTAAATGAACATCCAAAGGCAGCTTACTTAAAAAACGAATAGTTCTAATTACTGGAAACCCGAAACTCAAATTGGGCACATAGTGACCATCCATAATATCCAAATGCAGGATATCGGCTCCAGCGGCTTCCAGAGAAGTAATTTCGGAATCAAGATTTCCAAAATCCGCTGCTAAGAGTGAAGGGGCTATTTGCGTCTTTTGCATTTGCGTTTGGGACTGCTGATAAGAAAAACAATATCAGCAATCTCCTCCTCATAGATAGATTTGTATTTGGCAATTATATCATCTTTAATCAGAATAAGTTCCTGCATCCAAGTGTTATTTTGAACGGCAACAAAAAGAACACCGTTTTCCACTTTTACAGGATGCGATTGGGAAGCCAGAATTTCGCCAACTATCTTGCTCCAAGAAAGATAAATATGGATAAAAGACCGGTATTTATCTCCGCCTAAACGGTAGATAAGGTTTTCGGAAAGCCGGGAAAAAGAGCTGAAAGCCATTGCTAAAATAAAACTCTCCACCGAAGATAAAACACTTCGGTGAACTTATAATGTCCCGTTAAAAGCTGATTATTCCTTGTTGGATAATAACCCGTAACCGCTGTAGGAAAGGATTAAAACAATCAGCGCTACATAATATACGGAACCGATGCCAATGGTTGTCTTTTCCACTCTGCTCATTAAAAATCCCGGAACAATAGCCGCTATAAAATAAAGAATATAACCGATAACTCTGTTGCTGACCTGACTGCCACGATAATTAATGAAATAAACAGCCAATAATGTTAAAACAATAAACAGAACCGTAATTCCGCTTACAATTCCTAATGCGGCTCCTGATTTTACCGTCTCGGGAAGAGTTATCAAATTGGTGCGCAAAATAATTACCGGTGGAGTTATTAAAGCCAGAATCATTAGAAGAATTCCAAAAATCTTTCTAAAGAGTTGAGACGACCCTTTAACCTTCTCAAAATGACGCTGACGCTTGCGCGTCATATAAAACATAATGGCTACCACCACCAGAAAAAATACACCATAAGCAACAATCATAATGGGTCTGCCGCTAATCATACCCAATAGGGATAAAACCGCAACAAACACTACCAAAGTGATTATTTGTTTAATCTTAAACCATAAATCGGACATAAAAACCTCCCGGTTTTACTATTGTTCCGGCTCAATAGAAATATTAAGCGTGCACACAATATCTTTCCGCAGATGAATAGGCACTTGGAATTCGCCCAGTTCTTTGAAATGTTTGTCCATTTCCAGGTCATTTTTCTGAATATTAATTCCCTGTTCTTCCAAGCTACGGATAATATCCAGCTCGGATACGGAACCGAACATAGTACCGTGTTCATCAACTTTTCTCATAAATACCAGTTTCGTGGAGTCAATTTTTTCGGCAAGGTTTTTTAATTCTTCGGTCAATTTTTGCTCTTCATCGGCAAGCTTATTTTTAATAGCATTAAGATTTTTCAAGTTTGCCGGAGTTGCATATAAAGCAAAGCCGCGGGGAACAAGATAATTTCTGGCATATCCTCTTTTAACATTAACAACATCACCCTGATTTCCCACTTTTTCTATTGTTTTCAACATAATAACTTTCATTCCGTGTAACCTCCAGGAGTTATATTTCTTTTTGTAAACCACATATTTCCAAAGCCCAACAGAACCAGGAGAATATTGGCATAAAGAACAATTATAAGCATAAATAAGCCGCTGATTATACGGTTGGAAAAAATCATTCCCAAACGCTGCCAAACCAAACCTGCTCCCTGAAAAAAGGGAATTATGCACAAGGATAGCAACAGGTTATAAAACAGCAATTTCGTCTGGTCAAAAAAATATAAGGGCAAGACCGCAATGATAAGCAGGTTAAAATATACCGGAAACCTTAAGTTCTCAATCCTATTAGGTATTTGTAACCTTCCCTCAAAAAGCAGAAATCCGATCAGCCAGGCAATTGCTTGTGAAATAACCCAAATAGAAGGTATTATTCCCTTCCAGAAAGGTAAGGTCTGCTGCAACAAATCATTATTCAGCAAAGCCGGCATTTTATCCTTCACCACTTGCATTCCCTGTTCAAAAAGCTGGTCTTGATAGGTTTTGAATAAATAATACCTCAGCATTCCCCAAGCAAACATTACTAAAAATGCTGCCAGAAAGGAATTGCTGAGAATATGATTGTGTTTTAGCACCATTAGAAAAACCAAAACCGGCAAACCCACTGCTAAAATGGCATCCAAGCACATTAAACGAGTACTTGTTTGAGGGTCAAAAATCAACAGCAGCACCGGAATCGGAATAAACATTATAAATGCCTGCAAGGGCTTGGTTAAATTCAACTCAGCCGTTTTGGCAACATAGAGCATATACAGAATTAAACCCAGAAAAGGACTTAATAGTGATAAAGCTCCAAAGATGACAGGATAAATCGGCATTTATTCAATTACATAAGGAATTAATGCCATCTGACGCGCACGTTTAATTTCAGTTGTAAGCTTCCTTTGGTGCTTGGCGCAAGTTCCGGTCAAACGTGCCGGCTCAATTTTTCCTACTTCTGAGATATAAGGTTTCAGAACATCAATATTCTTATAGTCAATCTGAATTTCTTTATTGGCGCAAAACCTGCAGTATTTTTTGCGGGTATATTTTTTCTTTCTGTCGGTAGTATTCATTCTTTACCTCTAAAAAGGAACATCATCAGTTGTAGTATTGTGATGGAGTGTTTCTTCTGCTGGAAGAGGAACTTCTTCATTTGGCGGTGTAACTCCTTCTTCGCGAGGTTTCCATTCCAGGGAATGAAGAACATCTACAATCACTTCGGTAGTTTTGCGATTTTGATTGTTTTGGTCTGTCCAATTGCGAGTTTCAATTCTTCCTTCCACAATTACGGCGCTTCCTTTGTGAGTTTGATTGGCAATAAACTCAGCCCATTTACGCCAAGCTACACAGTCAATCCAACTGGTTGCAGTTTGCCATTGTTCGGTTTCATCTTTGTAACGACGATCACAGGCAACAACAAAACGAACTACAGGGGTTCCTTTAGGGGTATATTTCAGTTCTACATCGTTACCGATTCTGCCGCTAAAGATACATTTGTTTAAACGCGGTACTTTCAAATCAGCCATTTTTTTCTCCTCAATTCTTTGCCACAAATAAGTAGCGAATAATGTTTTCGTTAATATTGAATAGTGCTTTTAGTTTCTTAATAACCAAGCTGTCAACTCTAAAATAATCCACAAAGTAATAGCCCTCTCTGAATTTTTTAATGGGATAAGCCAGCATACGCTTGCCCCAAGGGTCAATTTTGATGATTTCTCCACCGTTTTCGGTTACCAAAGCCATTAAACTATCATTTATAGCATTAGCTTCATCCGCACTTAAGGTGGGAACTAAAATCACCATTAGTTCATAATCCTTTGTCACTATTTTTCCTCCTTTGGACTTACGATTCCGGAACTTTCTGCTCCGGAACAAGATTTTTTCCAGATACTATATTCATTCAACACAGCGTTGAAATCATACTTTATATAAAGGTCTATAAATTTACCCGCCTGGTCCAGAGCCGGATTCAGCAATTCCCATTCTTCGGGTAAAATATCGCTTAGCACATAATTTTGGGGATCAATTTCGTTGTTTCTGCCAATTCCAATCCGAATTCTTTTCAGCTCTTCAGGGGGTATAACTGCAAGCAAGGATTTTATGCCATTATGGCCGCCATCTCCTCCTCCCTGACGAATACGAATTTTGGCTACAGGCAGTTCTATATCATCATAAATAACCATATATTCAGAAATTATCCATTGCTTTAATGCCTGTTTTATTGCTTCACCAGAACGGTTCATCCAGGTTTTGGGTTTAATCAAAACAGCTCGTTTAAGAACAATATAATCAAAAACATCACCTTTGGCAAAATTCCTTTCTCTGCCTAAAGCCCAACGGTCAAGACAGATAAAACCCAGATTGTGACGGTTGTTGGCAAATTCCTTTCCCGGATTTCCAAGTCCTATAATGAGCTTCATAAATAAGCATTATTTTTCTGTTTCGGGAGTTGTCTGTTCCTCAGGAGCAGGAGCAGCAGGTTTTTCTTCTACAACTTCCGCTCTGGGAGCGTGAATTGCTACTAATGTTACATCGCTGTGTTCTTTTACCTCCCAGTTACCTTTGGGAAGATCGCGAATATGAAGTGACTCACCAATTTTTAAATTGCTTACATCTAAAGTCAACTCATCAGGAATTTCATTCGCCTTACAAGAGATTTTTACATTGCGTTGCACGATTTCCATCATTCCACCTTCTTTAACTCCAATTGGTTCTCCTGTAATAATAATCGGAACTTCCACTTCAATAATTGCCTCGGCAGAAACAACCATAAAATCCAAATGCAACATTTCCCTGGTGACAGGATGAATCTGCTTATCCTTCAAAATCGTATGAAATTGATCACCATTTAATTCAATATCCCAGAAACTTACTTCCGCAAAACTTTTCTTATACAGCTGCGTAAAATCCCCTTTAGGAATGCTTACAGAAATACTTTCCAGTTCAGGTCCGTAGATTACGGCAGGTATCATTCCACTCGCCCTCAAGGTATGCAAATCAGATTTCCTGATTGTTTTTCTGGGAGTGGCTTTCAGGTTAAATATCATTTATTCCTCCATTTATTATCTAAATAAAACACTGATTGATTCTTCAATGTGCACTTTCTTAATTGCTATTGCCAGCATTTCGGCAATAGACAACTGCACTATTTTGGTGCATTGTTTCTTCTCTTCTGAAAGAGGTATTGTATTAGTAATAAAGAGTTTCTCTATTGGAGACGCTTCCAGATCAGATACTGCACTACCGCTTAAGACACCATGTGTGCAAGCAGCATAAATCTTCTTAACTCCTTTATCTACTAAGGCATTAGCTACTTTAATCAAACTTCCGCCCGTGTCTATAATATCATCAAATAAAATAACCGTTTTATTATTTACTTCACCGATAATATTTAAGAGCTCGGCTCTATCTTCATTTCCACTTCTGCGTTTATCGCCAATAGCTAAAGTGCAATTCAAACGCTTTGCCAAAGCTCTTGCTCTGTTTGCACCTCCGGAATCGGGAGAAACAACAACTATATCATCCATTGGCATAATACTTTTAAAATAACGGGCAAAAGTTGGAATCGCATATAAATGATCCACAGGAATATTAAAAAAACCCTGAATCTGATCGGCATGCAAATCCACAGTAATAACTCTGTGCGCACCTGCAATAGTAATTAAATCCGCTACCAGCTTTGCTGTAATAGGAACTCGGGGCTGATCCTTTTTATCGGAACGCGCATAAGCATAATAAGGAATAACACAGTTTATCCGCTGTGCCGAAGCTCTCTTTAAGGCATCTATAATAATTAATAGGTCAATCAAATTATCATTCACAGGATAACAAGTCGGCTGAATTACAAAAACATCAGCTCCGCGCACATTGTCATTGATTTTTACAAACGATTCGTCATTGGAAAATTTGAATAAATCAATATCCGCCAAAGGAATTCCCGCATGTCGGGAAACTTCTTCTGCCAAAGGACGATTCGCATTTCCTGTGATTAATATTAGCTTAGAAAACACTTTTCTCTCTTCTCTTTTTTTTGCTTGTTCCAGTTAATTTTCCTCTTTCTGCATATCCCTTGCGGCTATGCACTTACCATATCCTCTTACCTGATAATTTTTATTTCCCATAACCTCATATATTATCCAATACCTAAACTCGTAATTCCTCTATCAACTAACATAATTTCTATATCTTACATCGCTTTCTACCTGTCTATTCAGGCAAGTTTTACCACTTTTTTAGGCAAGCTCATTTTGTCAAAGCTTATTTATCCCCTTACAATATAAACTTGTTTGGAAGAATTCTTGCATAAATGTATGCTTGGTAGAGAATATATTTTCAGTTGTTAAAGCAGAAATGTTTTTCAGCATTGAGGCAGAGGATGATTAGAGAGATGCATTTGAAGTGAAAGGTTATATTCTTCCATGTATTATAGCCCAAAAGCGGTATAAAAAATAGTTTTTTTATTAAAAGAAGGAGATAGAAATGAAGAAGATAGCGATAGTGCTTTGTTTTGCCCTGCTTACTATAGGGCTTTTTGCCACCTTGGAATGGACTGAAGCAGTGGCAATTCGTCAAGGGGTGAATATTGAATGGTTTCGGACTGGCATAGAAACCACAGATGGTGGAGCCATATATGTTTGGTCTGATACAAAACTTGGCGAGCGAGACCTTTGGGCTCAGAAAGTTGATGGTGCAGGAAATATGGTTTGGGGAGAGCCGGTTTTAATAGATGGCAAGCCAGACCGTCAGGAAGACCCTGTAATAACCAGAACCAGTGATAATAATTATGTTATTGCCTGGATTGATTTTTCTGCCGATTTGGATGGCGATGTTTATGCTCAAAAGATAGATGGAGAGGGTAATTTGCTTTGGCAGGAAGGCGGAGTTCCTGTTTGTACTCTGGCGGGAATGCAGATTGATCTAAATATGGAGCCCGATAATGAAGGTGGTGTTTATATAATTTGGGTGGATAGTCGTAATCCGAGTAAAGACCTTTTTGGACAGCGTCTTTCTGCAAATGGCAGTCCTTTATGGATAGTAAACGGAATTCCTATTGCCAATGGCTTGGGGGATGAAATGCAAAATACAATGCTTCCTGATGGCGAGGGAGGGATGATTATTGCCTACACACACAGTTATGCAAGTAATGATGATCTTTATGCCAAGCGTTTTAATGCCAATGGAACTATGGTTTGGCAAAATACTTTAGTTATCAGTGAAGCGGAAGGAAGTCAATCCGACATTAGAATGGCTGCTCTAAATGATGGCAATTTTGTTTTTACCTGGGCGGATAAACGCAGTGCCGATACCGATATTTATGCCCAAAAGATTAACCTGGCAGGGGATTTGCTTTGGGGTAGTTATTTAATAGTTTACAGTGATCAAAACGGGCTTGCGAGGCCTCAAGTGAATCCTCGTATTGTAAAAACCTCCGATAATGGAGTAATCATTGTTTGGGAAGATTTTCGTTTGGACACACAGAATCCTGATCTTTTTGCGCAAAAGATTTCTGCTTCCGGGATCAAACAATGGAGTGAACAGGGAATTGCTTTATGCACGGCAGAATTTGCTCAAGTAGGTCCTCGTCTGGCTTCTGATAATAATGGCGGTTGTTTTGTTGTTTGGGATGATTTAAGAAATGGAAATGCTCCCAATGTAGATATTTATGCCCAGCATCTTTCTGCCAGTGGAAATGCTTTATGGGAAGCGAATGGCAAGGCGATTTGTATAGCTCCCAATGAACAAAGCGGCAGTTTAATTAAAGTAAGTAATAATATTGTTTTCATCAACTGGATGGATATTCGTAATGGAAGTGTCGGTATTTATTATCAAGCGCTTACTTATGAAGGCACTGTTCTTCTGGCAGTAAATGGAGCTGAGGTCTTTTGGGGTTTAAGTGGAGACGCACCTTTAGATAATTATTTGATTTTAAAACGCAGTTCCGATGTTGTTATTATTTGGCAGGATACCCGTTTTGCCAATGATGGCTATCGTCTTTTTTTCCAGTTTCTTAATCCTGATGGCAGTATTGATTTTGAACCCAATGGACATCCTGTAACTGTTTCCGTGGGAGGATCACAATCCACTCCCAGTGCAGTTGTAACTCCTGATGACCAAATTGCCATAGTTTGGGAAGATGCCAGAGGCGATAATCCTAAGGTTTATGCTCAACTTCTTAGTGCCAGTGGAGAAAGATTATGGGGAGAGCAGGGTATGGAACTTACCGTTAATAGTCCTTTAAGGCAAAAAGACCCGAAAGTAAGTTACTATAACGGTTCCCTATATTTTGGCTGGTCGGGTTCCGATCAAGTGGAAACCAGTTTCTTTTATCATATCTACGGACAGCGAATTTATAACGGACAAAAAATGTGGGGACCGAATGGAATACTAATTTCTACCCTTGCACAAAGTGATTTAAGAAATGAGTGCACTCTTTATGAACTGATAGATAATTACTATGTTTGGCATAGAATTAATCCCGCTCTGGCAACACAAACTATTTGGGTGAAAAGAGTGGCAGAAGATGGTTCCGCTATGGATGGATGGCAGGAAGAAGGAATTCAAACCTCTAATTATAACGATTGGGATGCTATTCAACTATTTCCGAAAGCTCATAAGACACCCGAAGGCATTTTTGTAATGTGGAGGGACTTACGTAACGACTATATACAGAATTATTGGGGACAGCATATTGCGGAAAACGGAACTTATTTATGGAATCCGGTAGGGGTTAATCTTAACGATAACCAAAAAGAACAGGAAAAGGCATCTATTGTTGTTAATAGCAGTGGCATAACTTTTGCCTGGTGTGAAAACATAAACGGAATGAATGATATAATGGCTCAGAAATATTCTTTTCCGGGTGAACCTTTATGGACCAATAGCGGCTATTATGTTGTTCAAAGAGATTCCGCTCAATCAGACCCCTGTCTTGTTTATTTTCCCGATGGTAATTATCTTATTTCCTGGGCTGATTTTTTGAATATAGAAAGTGACCTTTATTATAAATACATCACCGAAAATGGAGAAATGATTGGAGCTCCTCAGGGCAATGTTCTTTGTAATGCTTCTAAATCACAATATCAACCTCAAACTGCTATTCTGAATAACAAAGCATATACTGTTTGGGCAGATGGACGTTCCAGCGGGAAAACCGAAATTTTGGGACTTTATGCTCAAAAATTGGGTAATGGAACACCTGTTACCGATGTAACAATACCCCCGTTGCAAAGTTTGATTTTACACCAGAATTATCCCAATCCCTTCAATCCTGAAACTACAATCAGCTTCACTTTGAAAGATCCTGCCCTTTCCTTAAAACTCAATATCTATAATATAAAAGGGCAATTGGTAAAAACCCTTTATGATGGAGCGCTGCAAAAAGGACAGCATAGTTTTGTCTGGAATGGAACGGATGAAACGAATTGCCAGGTCTCCAGCGGAGTTTATTTTTACCGGCTAAGTAACGGAAAAGAAAGCAGACAACGAAAAATGGTGCTGCTGAAATAAGTAGAGAGGTCAAGAAGCAAAGAGGTCAAGAAGTAAAAAGGTCTTGAGATTAAGAGGGAAAAACGGCTTTAGAGCTTGGGGTGAGAGTTAATCTTGAATACGGAAATTAAAGCAAAAATGGGTTGGCAAATTCCGATTTGCTACAGATGATATAGTTATCTAAAAAAACTTTATCCTTCGTATTTACCGAATCGGAATTTGGCAACCCAAGGGTTCACGATTGTTACAGCTGAATTTTACTGTTTATTTTGGCATTAACTATATATTTGTTTATATTCCAAGCTATTATACCGTTTTCCACTGCCTTCCCTAATAGCATTGCTCACCCATTGCTTACCCATTACTAATGCCATCCGTATTGGGTAAGCAATGGGTAAGTAATGCATTCGGGGATAGCAAGTTCCATTGTAAATCTTATTCTGACTGCCGATTTACATTTATGCTTCATTTTTCATTCTTCCAACATAGTAGCTATGAGTCCTAACTTTATTATGTAGTTGGAGTTTACCGTAGTTCCGCTTTTTAATTTTTAGCGGAGGAACAGCGTCCTCCGGCTACACTTCTTCGCGGGTAATTTTTGCTCCAATGGCATTCAGTTTCGTTTCTATATGTTCATAACCGCGGTCAATATGATAAATTCTGGAAACAATAGTAGTGCCTTTAGCTACCATACCTGCCAAAACAAGAGCCGCACTTGCCCTCAGGTCTGTAGCCATAACTTCTGCTCCACTAAGTTCTTTCACGCCTTTAACGGCAGCTATATTTCTTTCAATTTTAATATTTGCCTGCAGACGATTCAATTCTGCAATGTGCATATAACGTTCAGGAAAAATTGTATCTTCAATAAAGCTAACCCCATCAGCCAGAGACATAAGAACGGTAAATTGAGCTTGTAAATCGGTTGGAAAACCGGGATAAGGAAGAGTTATTAAATTTACGGGCTTAATGGAAAAAGGTGGAATAACGGTTATGGCTTTATCTTCAATTTCCAGTTCACAACCGCTTTCCCGTAATTTTTCCAGAACTGCGGTTAAATGTGCCGATTCACAATTAGCTACTGTAACAGGGGTTTTACTAAGAGCACCAGCAATGAGAAAAGTTCCGGCTTCAATTCTATCGGGAATCATATTCATTTCTACCGGAATGAGTTCTTCCACACCTTCAATTTCCAGAGTAGTAGTCCCTTTACCGTTTATTTTTGCTCCCATTTTGTTTAGGAGGTCAATAGTGGAATCCACTTCCGGTTCCATTGCAGCATTAAATATTCTTGTTTTCCCTTTCGCCAAAACAGCTACCATCAGAGCATTAATTGTAGCTCCTACGCTGGATTTGGTAAAATAGATATCGGCGCCTTTCAGTTCTTTTGCTTTGGCATTAATATAGCCATAATCAACGGATATTTCGGCTCCCAGGGTTTCCATTGCCTTTAAATGAAGGTCAATAGGTCTGGTGCCAATGGCACAGCCACCAGGAAAAGATACCCTGGCTTCTTTCAAACGCGCTAATAGAGGTCCTAAAACATAAATGGAAGCGCGCATTTTGCTGACCAATTCATAAGGGGCTTCCGGAAAACAAACATCCCGGGAATCAATACTCATACTGCCATCTTCATAATCCACTCTGGCTCCGATTATTCTTAATAAATGGGACATCGTTTTGATGTCTATCAAATCGGGAACATTATGCAACACCGATTTTCCTTTAGTTAAAAGACAGGCAGACATTGCAGGTAAAACAGCATTCTTGGCTCCGCTTACATAAATAGTGCCATTAAGGTTACGGTTTCCTTCAATAATAAATCGTTCCATTTTTTATCCTTTTTACCTGTAAATAAACAGGTATCTATCCTTATCGGTCAAGTCCTTTAAGGGCTCAATTTTTGTCCAGCCCTCTTTTCGGGCAATGTTCATAATTGCTTCCTTTTGGGTATCGCTATGCTCTAAAGCTAAAAAACCGTTTTCGGAAAGGTATTCAGAGCTTTCAGAGAGTAATTTACGGTAAAAATCAAGTCCATCTTCTCCACCTTGCAAAGCTATTACGGGTTCTTTATCTTTAATTCTGGAATTTAGAGTAGCAATTTCTGCTTTACTGATATAAGGAGGATTGGAAATAAGCACTTCATAACTCTGTTTAACAGGAGGAAAACAATCGGACAAATAAAAATGAATATCTGCCCGATATATTTCAGCATTCTTTTTAGCTGTTTCCAATGCCGAAAAGCTTATCTCCGTAGCAGAAACATTTAGAGAAGGTAGATTATGTTTTAAGGCAATAGCAATAGCACCACTACCTGTGCCAATATCCAAAATTCTTTCCGTTCCTTTTAATCTTTCCATTGTCAATTCCACCAGCCGTTCCGTTTCCGGACGGGGAATTAAAACTGCAGGATTAACCTTTAGGTCTAAACCGTAAAAATAAGCAGTTCCTGTTATATATTGAGGTGGTTCTCCTTTTTCCAAACGGCTGAAGGCATTTCCAATTATTTCCCCTTCCCAGTCAGTTAAAATCCGTTGTCGGGATAAAATAATCTCACTCCGGCTGAGATGCAAATAATAGGATATTAAAAACCAGAAATCCGTCTCAGGAATATTTTGGGCTAAAGCTAAACTTTTTGCCTGTTCCAGCAACTCCTGTAAAATCATTTTTTATTGTTTATGGGCAGTTTTTTACTGATAGTAACCGTTCTGCCTTCTCTGTCAAACTCCAGTTTGTCGGAAAGATGATAAAGCATCGCAATTCCTCTGCCATTTTCTTCCAGATTCAGTTTGGGCTCATTGGCAACCCTTTTTATCCAGGTTTCATAATCAAAGCCGGGTCCGTCATCTTCAACGGTTATTTTGATTGTTTGTGTTTTATAACAAAGAGAAAAATAAAGACGCATTCTTTTAGAGGCAATTTCAGGTTGTTGCAGGCGTTCATTTATTATTTTCTGCAGGGCATTATGTTCCATAACCCGTTCCTGAACATTTAAGCCCAGAGTTCCATGAATATAAGCATTGTAAACCATTTCATCTATACAAATCAGAATTTCGTTTAACACATTGGGGGTAAGGTCAAAATTTTGGCGCAGAAAGTTGTGAAAGACCTCCGAAACAGCAAATTTGGAGAAATTCCGCGGATCAAGTTCAAAATGAAACTCCGCTTTTTCCAGGTTGTTATAAAACTCGCTGAAATCGCTCCGTTTTTTCTTGCGTTTCAGAATGGTCTGAATGGAACGCATCATTTGTTTACTGTCTATGGGCTTATGAATAAAATCCGAAGCGCCAAGTCGGATTGCCTCAAGGAAATATTCATTATCCACATAACCTGTCATTAAGATGAAAGCTATTTCTTTTTCATAATCCCTGCGCACGCGGGAAAGGAATTCCAGACCATTCATACCTGGCATTTCAATATCACAAATTACGAGATCATAATCCTCGGTTTCAATTTTATGCAATGCTTCCGTTCCACTGAGAGCTGTTTCTACTTCAAAACCATTAAATTTCAGCAACTCGGACAAGCTGAAAACAAGGGAACTACTGTCATCCACTACAAGAATGCGGTGTTTCATTTCAGCCCAGATTAACTGTAAATAATTGATTTAGTTTGAGCATAGAAAATAACTCATATACGCTATTGGAACTTCTAACCACCTCAATTTCTCCTCCTTTGGTAATAAAATCCTTGTAAAACAACAAAATTTTTCCAATCCCTGTAGAACTTATATTCCGGCAATCCAGCAAATCAAGTTCCAAAAGAGTGGCATCAGAATTAAGAACTTCAGTTAATTTTTCCTGAAGCAAATAAGCATTTTTGCTATTTAAGATACCATCAATCTTCATCTTAGCGACCTTGCCATCAAGGGAAAGTTCAATGTTCATCTTTATAACCTCCTTTTAATTTCTTTATCTAAAATATCCTTTTGTCTGTCAAGGATTTATTCTACATAACCGCGAATTCTTTTCAGAATGGCATTTTGAATCTGCACCGGACAAATCTCGTATTTCTTAAATTCCAAAGTATATATAGCTCTGCCTTGGCTTAAAGAACGAATGCGGGTTGCATAACCAAAAAGTTCGGAAAGAGGAACTTCTGCCACGATTTCCTGTTTAAATTCATTATCCCGACGCATAATTTCTATTTTCCCCCGTTTGGCATTGATATCATTTAAAATATCACCTACAAATTCATCAGGAGCTATTACTGTAAGCAACATAATAGGTTCCATAATTACCGGAGAGGCATCTCTAAGCCCTTTACTGATAGCTATTCCGGTTGCAATGCGATAGGCAAGTTCATTGGAATCCACAGGGTTATAATCCCCATCAATAAGTTCTATATGCACTCTTTCTACATTACCACTAATGAGAGGTCCATCATTCAAAGCATTGAAAACAGCTTCTTCAATAGGTTTCCAAAATTCCGACGGGATTTTATCTTCACTTATTTTATTTACAAAGATGTTTTTGGCATCCTCCGGCAGGTCTTTTAAAGCAATTGGACTTAAGCGGAATTTTACATAAGCATAATTTCCCTTGCCATTCAGTTCACGCTGGAAAACTTCTTCTGCTTCTACTTCTTTAGTAATCGTTTCTTTATAGGAAACCTGGGGATTACCCTGATTTACTGCAACACCAAATTCCCGACGCAAACGATCTACAATAACTTCCAAATGCAATTCGCCCATTCCTGAAATCAATGTCTGTCCCGTATCTTTATCGGTATGCACACGGAAAGTAGGGTCTTCTTCTTCCAAACGCATTAGGGCAATATCCAGATTTTCCTGATCCGCTTTGGTTTTGGGTTCAATAGCCATAGAAATTACAGTATCTGGAAAATGCATTTTGGAAAGCAAAACTTCAAAGTTACCGTCGGTAATTGTATCTCCCGTTATTAGAAATCTGGAACCTACAATAGCTCCAATATCACCTGCATGAAGGCAATCCAAATCGTTTTTCCGGTTACTCATCATTTGCAGAATACGCGAAACTCTTTCTTTCTTGCCATTCGTCTGATTTACAAAGGAACCGCCTTTTTTCAAGGTTCCGGAATAAACCCTGATATAAACAAGGCGTCCAATATATTTATCTATTTGCACTTTGAAAGCTAAAGCTACCAGAGGTCCTTTGGGATCAGGACTAATATTAACAGGATTATGTGTTACGGGTTCAAAACCTTGTGTATCTCCAATATCAAGAGGTGAAGGCAGAAAATCACAAATTCCGTCCAAAAGAAGCTGAATACCTTTATTTTTTAAGGAACTGCCACAAAAAACCGGGACAAATTGACTGCTGATTGTCCCTTTGCGAATTGCCTCTTTTAATACACTTACAGGAATTTCTTCTCCCTCTAAAAACAACATCAGTAATTCATCACTGAATTCGCTAACCTTTTCTAAAAGCTCATCCCGCATACTTTTTGCGCTTTCCAGATATTTTTCCGGAATGGTTGTCTGTTTCACTTCATAGCCAAAGGTTAAAGGATCAAAATAATATGCCTGCATCGTGATTAAATCAATTACACCTTCAAAGTTTTCTTCCCTACCCATTGGCATATTTACAGGATAAGCATTGAGCGTAAGCCGTTCTCTAATCATTTGTATGGTATGAAAATAATCTGCGCCTACCCGATCCATTTTGTTTATGTATGCTAAACGAGGAACACGATAACGATTTGCCTGATTCCAGACAGTTTCTGATTGTGGTTCCACACCTCCAACTGCACAAAATATACCTATTGCTCCATCCAAAACCCGTAAGGAACGTTCTACTTCTGCTGTAAAATCTACATGACCCGGAGTATCAATAATATTTATTTGATAGGTATTCCAATAACAAGTTACTGTTGCAGAAGTGATTGTAATTCCTCTTTCCCTTTCCTGTTCCATCCAATCCGTAAATGTATTTCCATCATGCACTTCACCCATTTTATGCAGATAACCTGTATAAAACAATATCCGTTCCGTAGTTGTTGTTTTCCCGGCATCAATATGAGCCATTATACCAATATTGCGTATTTTAGTAAGCGGACTATCCGCATCGGTATCCATAAATAAATCCTTTTTTTAATTTATTAACCAAAAAAACAGGGTTAGCTTATTTGTCTATGAAAAAGTCCAAGAGCTCTGAAGGTTAACAATACAGGAGGGATAAAGTATTAAGTGGAAAAATTCCAATTGGGCAAAAGTAAAAGGAATACTTATTGTAGAGAACTAAATGCTCAGCAGCAAAAATGAATTTACCACCCGATTAATACAAAACAAACACGGCTATTTCTTTTGGACTTTCTCCCATTTAGCTATTATATCATCTCGCAATTTACTCAGTCGTATCTTAACTTCCGCCCAATCACTGTAATGGTATTTATCTTTAATTTCAATTGTTTCATTATTCTTCAAATGTATAGCAAATCCGATAAATTGCTCTTCAATAATCTGACCTGTTTGCCCATATTCTTTAATTTTAGAGATACTCTCTACCCTTGCCAAATCAATTTTTCTGCCATCGGGTAATGTATAAAGCATTTCCGTAACCTTCCTATGAATCTCATAAAATTACATATTATTATATCAAATCATTTTGTCAATATTTATTTTAGCCCTTTTAAATTCTGATTAAGAATGGAAAAATTAAAATCCCTATGAATCCTTAAAAATCCTTTTAATCCGTGTTGTTGATAAAGATTTCAAGTTATTCTTGACAGCAGACCTTTTTGCAATATTATATCATTAAAGAGTAATAGGGAGAAAGTAATGAATGATAAACTGACTGATATCTTCAACGAAATCAGAGCTTCCTACGAAAGCACTTTGGGCAAACGCGCATTTCATTCTGCAAATGCCTGGCGCAGCAAAAAAGAAGAACCGGATATTATGCGTTCCCAATTTGCGGTGGATAGAGATAGAATCCTTTACAGTGGCGCTTATCGCAGGTATCATGGAAAAACACAGGTTTTTTCTTTCACCAATATGATTGATGAAGAAATGACCAATCGTAATCTGCACATTGCTTATGTTTCTCAAATCTCGCGCACTATAGGAAAATATTTGAAGTTAAACACGGAGTTGATTGAAGCGATAGCTTTAGGTCATGATTTGGGGCATTGTCCTTTTGGCCACGATGGAGAAACTGCTCTTTCCCAATGTTGTGAAAAAAACGGTATCGGAGAATTTCATCATAACATTGAAAGTTTACATATTGTGGATCATATCTCACGCAAGGGAAAAGGACTGAATTTAACTTTTCAAGTGCGAGATGGAATCATTTCCCACGACGGAGAAGTGCATAACACCCAGTTAATTCCTCAAACAAATAAAACCGAGGAGGATATTCAGAATTACATTTATGCCAAAAAAGCCGGGCAGGATCTTCAATTTATGCCTGCAACTCTGGAAGGGTGTGTAGTTCGTATTACCGATACAATTGCCTATATTGGACAGGATATAGAGGATGCCATTCGTTTTAATATTCTTACTCGCGATGAACTTCCTGCAGAGCAGGTTACTTATTTGGGCAATACCAATAGTCAGATTATAGAAACCCTCATCAAAAGCGTGATTGTAAATAGCTATGAGCAAGATTTCATTGCTTTTGACAAAGAGACCAGTGAGCATCTTTTGGCTTTGAAGAAATTCAATTACAAAAGAATCTACACCGATGAAAATGTGAAAAAATCAAATTCCATTATTTACCGCACTATGCCTATCCTTTTTGATATTTACTTAAATGACATCCAGGAAAATAATCGGGAATCTAAGATATTCAAACATTTCCTAGACCACAAATTTCCTGAATACCTGGAGAATTTCTCGCCGGCTGAAAAAGTGCGGGATTTTATAGCAACTATGACAGACCGCTATTACAACGAAGAAATTAAGGCATATCTACTCCCCTGGAGAGGATAAACAATGTTTTTCAATTAACTAAATATAAGGAGTAATAATGAAAAAAATTCTCTTAACCCTCGTTTTTACCAGTGTTCTGCTCTTTATTTTGGCAGTTCCCCGAAATTTGGTTGTAGTGGAAATTGCTACCGGAACCTGGTGTACTTATTGTCCTGGAGCTGCTATGGGTGCTGATGACTTAATTGCAAATGGTCAACCAGCCGCAATTATTGAAAATCATACAGGTGATAGCTTTGCTAATGTCTATTCTAATGCCCGAAATAGTTATTACAATCCCAGTGGCGTTCCTACTGCTTATTTTGACGGATTAAATGCTGTGGTGGGTGGTGATCATACTCAATCAATGTATTCTTATTACCTTCCCAGAGTAACTTCCCGCATTGCTGTTCCTTCTAAATATACTATTTCGGCAACTGGAAACTTGACTGGAAATAATTTAACTGTTGCCGCTACGGTTGCTAAGCCGGAAGCTGATACCAATACTAATGTGCTTTTGCATTGTGTTATTACCCAATCACATATTCAATATTCCTGGCAGGGTCAAACACATTTGAATTTCGTAAACCGTTTAATGTTGCCCAATCAAAGCGGAACAGCAGTAACTCTTGCAACTGGTGAACAGCAGACCTATAATCTTACTGGAATATTTAATCCTGAATGGGATATAAATTCCTGTGAGGCAGTTCTTTTTCTGCAGAATAATGCTACCAAAGAAATATTGCAAGGAGTTAAATATTCTTTGCCTGAACTCTTAGGTATTAATCCTATTTCTGTTACAGAACTTAATTTCCCTGAAACCTATATTGGCGGAAGCAGCAGCTTGTCTTTTACTATAAATAACTATTTTAATTTTACTGTAACAGGCACAATTTCTTCATCCAATCCTGTTTTTATTCCTGAACAAACCAATTTTAGTATTGCGGCTTATCAAGCTACCACTATAAATGTAAATTTTGTTCCTGCTTCTGCTGTTCAATATACGGGAATTTTAACACTCAACAGCAATCTGAGTGGTTTCAATATAGTGCAAATTCCCCTTTCCGGAACTGGTTTTTTTAATGCGCCTCCTTCTGTCAGCAATTTGATAATAGTAGGTCCACCGGTAATTTACCAGGGGCTTACGGTTCTTTATGATTTCTCTGATCCCGATGGCAATGTTGAAGGCAATAGCAGGTTCCAATGGATGAGAATGTTCAATAATCAGCCCCAGATGATTCAAAATGCTGTTCAACAAACCTATATTATTCAACCTGAAGATATGGATTATCCAATTGCCTGTCAGATAACTCCTGTTGACCAGCACGGTATGGAAGGAACTCCTGTTTTAAGTCCTCCTACAATTCCTATTGAAGATTTGCCTGCACCTCAAAATCTTACAGGAACTTTAACTCCTCCCAATACTGTTACCCTGCATTGGCAAAAACCCATTCATTATCAGGGAAAGGTCTTCAGCGGATATCGTATTTACCGCGATGGAACAGCTCTATACAGTTTAATGAATCCCGATTCACTTTCGTATGTTGATCTAAATGTTCCTGATGGCTCGCATACTTATTGGGTATGTTCCATTTTTACTTATCCCCTAATTTTTTCCAATCCTTCCAATTCCATTACGATTAATGTGAATGTGCCTAATAGCGATGAGCTTGCTCCGGCTTTGAAAAGCGTTAGTGCTTACCCCAATCCTTTCAAGGCAACAACTAATTTCCAAATTTTCGGTAAAGCCAATCGTCCTGTTACTATTGAAATCTATAATTTGAAAGGACAGCTGATAAACCGTTTGACAACCAAAACAGACCAAAATGGCTCAGCTCAAATCGGCTGGAATGCTTTAGATGAAAATGCCAAACCCGTAAGAAACGGAATATATTTCTATCGCACCCTCTGTGAAAACCTCTGTGAAACCGGAAAACTTATCCTGCTAAAGTAATCAGTAAACAACATTCATAATTGTTTATTCGTTAACCACTCCCAATGACAAGTTAGCCATTGGGAGTTTTTTATTTGTTATTCCAATAATACCCTTGAAATAAATCCCAAAAACGCAGTGGGGAGAAAATGGGTTGGCAACTTCCAATTTCCCAGAGAGTTCGTAGAACTCTAATATAATTTCCTTTGGGGAAAGATATATACTAAAAAGTCCTGGCAGGAATGACAGACCCGAAATGAAATCCTTATTCTGCAGGATTGACAATATAATTATCATACAAGAATTACATTATACCCTCTATAACAGTCACTTTTATAATAAATTAAAATCATTTCTGCAGCGCATTTCGCTCTTTCCTGAAACCCTCAATCTAAAGTTTATCATACCTTAATCAAGCGTTAATTGTTAACGCTTGATTAAGGTTAGATGAACGCTTGATTAACACTTTTAACTAAGGGCGGATAGTGAATTTTGTTTTTAATAAAGAATTATTTGTCATTCCTGTAAAGAATGATTGCATTTTTAATATGGAATCCATACCTTTGTCATTCCTGCAAAAGTAGGAATCCATACTAAAATATTGTATTATTAAAATGGATTCCGCATCAAGTGCAGAAAGACAACGGATATTTTACCTTCAAGAACTGGTATCACCCCTGGTTTTTTTGTCCCTACTGTTCTTTTTTATCTGTATAATCCGTGCTCTCGGTGAGAGTTCTTTTTTTCTTCGCCTGCACCTCTTTTTTTATCCATATTATCTGTGTAATCTGAATGAGACAATATTTTCCCTGTCCAGTAAAAAAAGAATCCCGAAGCGAGCTTCAGGATTCTTCAATAAAATTAAGCTACCGGAAGGTTATTTCTTCACAGTAAAGGAATAAATGTTTCTTCCTTGGGATTGAACTTTCCATCCCAGCATCATATCTGCAATTTCTTCGGTAGTTTTTTCCTCCAGGTTTCCCATAAGGTCACGCACATTAGCGGACTGAATTTTCCCGTTATCAAGGAAGAGGTCAACTTTCACATTGAATTGTTTTTTATTCGCCAGGGTCTGTTGAATCATAGTTTTAAACTGGTTTTCCAAAGAAGCGGGAATTCCAGTTTGCGTAACTGCATAAGCTGACTCCTTGGAAACAGTTTTCACTACTCGGGTTTTTTTCTCTGCCTGGGTAAATTCTTTTTCCATATCTTCGTAGGTATCTTCCATATATTCAATGCCCAGGATTTTCATTTCGGTTCTGCGATTTCTTTGTCTTCCTTCGGGTGTATCATTGGAAGCAATTGGCTTATCAAATCCGTAGCCGACTGTTTTAATGCGTTTGGGATCAATACCGTTTTTAATTAAGTAATCGGCAACGGCTTTAGCGCGGGCTTCGGAAAGTTTTCGATTATATTGTTTACTACCGATATTATCGGTATGTCCGGAAAGTTCAATTTCCAGTGTTTCATTTTCTTTCATCGTAGCTAAAATCGGTTTCAGGATTTCCAGGGACTTAGGCGTAAGAACTGCTTTATTGAATTCAAATTCTACATTCTCCAGTTCAAAGACAGCTTCTTTTTCCAATTTGGACAAACGGAAATTTTTGGTGATATTTTGCTGATCTTCCGGAACATTTATTTCCCCGGAAACCTGCAGATAATTGGGTTTGGAAACACGATATTGCAATTTTGGCACACGCGGTAACGAAATGCTATAATCACCGTTACTATCAGTAACAACCCGGTATTCAATGATTTCATCTTCACTTTCATAAATCCAAGCAACCATAGCTACTAAAGGATTATCATTATCGTCAAAGACCTTACCGTTAAGTGTAACTTCCTTCCCCAATCTAACCAAACGAATAATTGTATCATAACTATTCACATTCTTAGGAATAGTTATAATTTCTTCCCGCACTGCATAGCCGGGCTCTTCAATTCTATATTTAAGCTTTTCCATTATAGGTGTATAGAGTTTAAAAACACCTTCATTATTGCTTTCTACAATAACTTCGGTTAATTCGCCCTCAAAAACATAGCTCCAACGAATACTGCAGGGAACTGGATTGTTTTCTTCATCCAGAACTTTACCGTTAATAGCAAGATTTCCACCTTCACCAATTCCTGTTTCTACGGGAAGAGTAATATTTACAAATATCTCATTTTTATCGGGTGGAATTTCAATTTTACCTGTTGTCTTCTTATATCCGGGAGTATTGATCTCAAAAGCAATATCTTTGGTGTCCCCGGGAAGGGTAAAAGAAAAAGTTCCTAATTCATCCGAGCCGATAATACGCATAAATGTTTTATCACCAAGATAATAAACCCATATAATATCTGTTTTCACAGGTTGATTTTTATCACTCACAACCACACCGCTGATTTTCAGTTCTTTAAATGCCTGAGGAACAACCGGCTTCTCCTCAGCTGGCTTAACTCCCGTAAGTAAAACGATCTGTTCTTTCATCTTATCCAGCAAGCCAAGATCTATTGTATAAATATCTTCCTGCCCCATACCACCGGCACGATTGGAACATAAATATGCGGTTCTGCCATCAGGAGCAATAACAAAATAACGATCATCTTTTACGGAATTAATTATCGGACCCATATTTACCGGTTTGCTCCATTCCGTCCAGGAATTGCCTATTCTTGTGGAAACAAAGATATCATTACCACCATAACTGTTATGTCCGAAAGAAGCAAAATAAAGATACTTACCATCCGGACTTAAAAAAGGCGATTGTTCGTCATAAGATGTATTAACAATATCACCTACACTAACAGGAGTTGTCCAGATTCCGTTTATATTTTCGGAAACATAAATATCATAGTTTTTATGGTCTCCGTCCCGATTACTGGTTAAAAACATAACTTTATCACGCCAGACAAAGGGCTGCAGATCATAATATTTACTGGAGACCTCCTTAATCATTATTGGTTTGGTCCAGCGTCCTTTACTATCTAAAGTCGTCTGATAAATATCTCCATTCGTTGTATCTTTGGAATAGTATCCAAATAAATAAGCAGTATTGCCATCCAGAGAAAGGGAACCCAACGATTCGTTATAATCGGTGCAAAGTTCAGTAACTTCAATTGCTTCACTCCAAACATTATTCTGCTGCTGAGAAAGAAAAATATTCTCTTTCCCGAAATCACTGCGTCGGAGTGAACTGAAATACATATATTTGTTGTCTGGAGTAAATACCGGAGCATATTCTGAATCACTGGTATTGATGCTACCTTTCAGTTTCCCCAAAGATACCGAAACAGATGTTTGTTCTTGATACAGAGCAACCTCATATAGCATCTGAAGCAAATCTTTCTGCACTAAGGGATCTGTACCCAGTGATTTATTTTGGTATTCAGTAAGCCAAATATGCGCTTGTTTGTAATCTCCCAAAGCCAGATGAACTTTCCCGCGCAACAGAGCATATTCAGGATCTTGATTATCCGGTGCTTGAATCATATCCAGATTTTGTTTGGCGGAAGCATAATTACCCAGTTCAAAATATTGCCGGGCATTTACATAATAGATGTTATCAGTTATTATTGCGAGAGCAAACTGGCAAGACAGGAGGATTACCAACCCGATTATTAGTTTCTTCATTATATCTCCTCTAATGTGAGGGCTTCCCCTGAGAAAAAATTCTCAGGGGAAAACCACACACAACTTTTTTTATTGCAAACCAGATATCCTGGTTACAAGCGTTTTAGAAACGCAGTAACAGGGATACTGAATGAGTATCATTCAAGTATTCGTCATGCGCCATCTGGAATGCATAATTCAGTTCCAACATCTTAAACCGCAATCCGGCACCAGCAGTGAAAGCGCCATCATTAACACCGGCACGAATTCCAGCTTGAACTTTGGATATGATATCAGACCAGGTTGTACTCTCTCTAATACGAATTCCGGATAAACTGGAGCCAACTTCGGCATCATCTCTTACGCCGAGCCAATATTCAACTCCCAAACGCAATTTTGAGTCCTTGAAATTATCGCGACCAGATAGGTCTGCTGCAATAATCAAACCCGGTATAGGATAAGCTGCAACTCCAGGAATGAACTCTATAGGAATATCATCTTCTTCTCCCGGATAACTAGCAATTAAATCCCTGGCTACCATTCCCACATTAAAATAGCGATTGATATGATAGAGAAATCCCAGGTCTAATCCATAACCGGTATCGGAATCATTATCTTGATTGGAGAGATAGAACTTTGGCGTGATGCCTAAATTCAGCTTGGAGATTTTGGCAGCAAAGCTTAAAGCTATTGTATTATCACTATTGCTAAAATCCCCTGTAGGGTTGCCGTTAACATCGTATCCTGGAATATCACAAACAGTAGCATTTTGCCAGGATGCGGCAACATAACCTATGGGCAGAACAAACCCTAAAGCAACTGCATTATGATTTCTATCCCAAGCCATATTCTGTCTTGTGCCTGAAGTAAATTCTATCGTTTTAACATCTGCCAAAACTGCCGGATTCAGGTATGCGCTTGAGACATTATCCAAAAACGCGGTTCCAGTTCCACCCATACCATTAGAACGGGCATCTATACCGAGCAATTGATATACTGCTGCAGAATTATCTTCAGCAAAGACAGAAGACAGTGAGATCATCAGTATCAGGGCTATCAGTACTAATTTAATTTGTTTCATTTTTTTCCTTCCTTTCGGTTGGAAGGGAGGGGGAGTTCCCCTCCCCTCTTCACCAATTTACTTGATAGCTATCTTAACTACCTTTTCTACTATCTTCGTGCCGTCGTTGGCAATCACACGGGCAAAATATGCTCCGCGCGCCAGTTTTACACCATCATTATTACGACCGTCAAAAACGATCTCTGCTTTACTCTTACCCTGCACCTTGCCACTTGAACTTAAGGTGCGAACTTCACGACCCGCAAAGTCATAGATTTGGATCTTTACATAAGCACCATTAGTCAAAGTAATGGCAAATTTGGCAGTTCCATCTATGCTGGGATTCGGATATACATAAGCATCCGCAATCGCCAGTTCAGCAGGAGGTAGAGGAGCTGAAATCATTGTGAAACTAATTGTTTCCATAGCTTGGTTACCTGCATTATCCCAGGCAGTTACACGCACGGTGTAAGTTCCAAGTATCAGATTATCTATTTCGTGACTTACTTCAGTAATACCTGCACCTGTTTCAACAGGAACTCCAACAGGCATTCCATTAGGATCAATAATCACCATACGGCTTCCAGCAATTCCTGAACCGGAACTGTTTTTACCGCCATTCTTCAGAAGAGGAACAAATTCACTGAATTGGGCTTCAATTCTAACCTTAGTGGTCTCATCCACCAAAGTAATTTCAGCACCATTTACAGGATTAAGAATTGTTATTACTGGAGCAGAACGATCCACACCATAATAGTGGTTAGCTTCAGTTACATTACCAAATTGATCGGTAGCTATTACTTGCAAGCGGACAGAGGTCTCACCCGCAGGAATCATACCACCATTCAATATTACGGTGTAAATACCATTTTCCGGATTTACGGTGAGCGGACCCATTATGGTTGCTCCCGAAGGATAGGTAATTACATTTGCAGTAACCGTAACAGGAACTACTGCATTAATTGTGAAGTTAAGGTTATTAGGACCTACGGAATTCAACCAGGCAATCTCGGTGAAGCTAATCGTAGGAGCAGTAGCAGGAGTAACTATGAAGTTACGCATTGCCATTGCTTGATTTCCTACATTATCTTTTGCCAGGATGCTTATGTTGTAGGTTCCGTATTGATCAACAACAAGCTGCTTTGTAATAACCTGAGTATTTTCAGGATAATCAATATTTACTGCCTCGCTTCCATCAGGAGACAATACGATAAGATTCACTGAAGCAATTCCCGAACCTGCTTTATCCTTCGGATCACTTGAAATACTACGCTGTCCAATACCCTTAGTGCCTACTATGTCAGAAATAGTAGCCATAATATTCACCATGGTATTATAACTAACCTGAGTATTCTCTGCAGGACTGATTATAGTTACTACAGGAGCGCTGTTATCAATACCATAGATCTGATTAGAAGTGGAAGTTCCACCCAGAATATTAGTAGCACTCACTTCTAAACGAATTCCGGTCTGATCTGCAGGAATCACGCCACCCATAACATCAATGCTGTATACATCATTTACTAGTGTCGGAGTTACCGGACCTTGGAATAGAACATTTGCTGGAATAGTATAAACATTAGCGACTACTCCACCAACTGCCAGATTGATACCCGCAGTATTTACAGTGAAACTAAGCTTGTTGTTATTAGTGGAATTGAGCCACCAACTGTCATTTGCTAATGCTTGGAAAGTAATTTCAGGTGCAGGAGCAGCAACCACAAAGTTCGTGCTGGCTACACTCTCATTACCTACTACATCTTTAGCAGTAATTGTTACTGCATAGTTACCATACTGATTAGCAGTTACGGTCTCGGCAATAGCTCCCGTCAGATTACTGAATACAACAGGTGTTCCTGTAGGAGGAGTAACTGTCATAGTTACTGTCTGTAATCCGGAACCACTTCTATCCTGCGTATCCTTAGCGGTTTTCAATATACCGCGCGTACCAACATTATCAGTGACGGTAGCAGTAATACTAACCTGCTCATTATAAGCAACCTCTGTTCCTGCTACAGGCGTTAGAATCGTAATCACCGGAGCGTTATTATCAATCAGGAAGGTCTGATTGGAAGTAGAAGTTCCACCCCAAACATCAGTAGCAATAACTTCTAAACGCACTGCTGTTTGATCAGCAGGAACTACTCCACCATACAGAATTACAGAATACTGATTATTTGCTCCCGGAGTAGGAGTGATAGGACCTTGGATTAAAGCATTGCTTGGTTCAGCATAGATATTGACTACTACACCGCCATTAGCAAGCTGGGCTTCTGAGGTTACTGTAAAGGTAAATGTATTGGGTCCGGTAGTATTCAACCACCAGTTACCACTAAGAGGATTGATCACTATTGCAGGAGCTCCACCTACAACATCAAATTCATAGGCAAGAGAGCCAATATTACCAACAATATCACCAACTGCAGCAACTACCGTGTAGTGACCTGCAGGAAGAATGCCGGCATCGTGAGTGAAGGTTCCATTAGTGATAGTTCCATTGATAGCAGCACCATTCAATGTAATATGAATTTTTGTCTCATCAATTCCGCTGGTACCGGTATAATACAATATAGGAGTTCTGTTATCCTTTTCTCCGGTTCTTCCAGAATCAGTTCCACGCATTAAAACTTGGATACCCTGGAAGTCCTCAAAGGCAACTGCGACAACAACATCAGTTCCTTGAGCAAGGACTGCAGGATAGTAATCAAGCGGGTCTTCATCCACTATTTGCGGTTCTTCAGGATCCCAGAAACCATCTTGATCAAGATCAACCCAATCCATATCTTCGTTCACACCATTTGGCGGGTCTTCATTAAATAAGCCATCACCATCATTATCTATGGGAGCGCCAACTGGAGCAAGTGCCCAAACAATTGGAGCAGCCATATCAATTCCATAGGTCTGTTCTGACATATTAGAGATATTATAGTTATCCATTGCTTCAACATATAGCTTTACAGCAGTTGCCATAGGAGACAACATCTGTCCAAAGTTGAAGGAATAGCTATATACATTTCCAGAGACAGAAACAGGTGCAAGGGTCATTTGCTGGATCAGATTTTCATCCATAGGGGTTACTTCTGCAAGCTCAATCCCAACACAATCCGTTGGAATAGTTCTGCCATCTGGAACAGTAACTGTGAAGGTTAATGGAGTATTGAAGGTCGGATTCAACCACCAGCCATTAGCAAAACCGGTAAAGGTGATGGCAGGACCTTCTATATTAACTGAGTAGTTTATGGGCTCTGTTACACTGTTCATCTCCAAATTATTATCTGCATACCATTCTGCCTGCATTTCCATAGTGTAGTTAATGTCATAACCCAGAGCATTCAAATCATCCATTGTCAATGTATAGCTATAAGTATTACCACTAACGGTCATATTTGCTAAGGGAACAGTAATATCGCTATTCCAACCCATAATATCCAGATGAGCATCACTTATTGCAGTTTCAGGATCAGTTATAGTCGCACTGATAGTGCGGTTTGTAACTGTTAGCTGAGTTCCAGTAGCTACGATAACAGGTGCCGTAATATCAACTTTAAATACCTTTTCTGCATTGATATTTACATTGTTACGGGTAACCATAACAGATGCATTATGCTCACCTGCAGTAAGGTTACTTACACCGGTAGCAACTATGAAACCATTATTGTAAGCAGCAGGAACCGCTATATCATCAATATACATTTGATAGGTTATTTCTCCGGCAGCAGGAGTTGTGTATCCGCCATCGGTAAATCCATCATATACGAAGAACTTAATAGTAGAGGGATTTGCCACTGTCCAGAGTTCGTTATTAGTTGCGTTAATATACTGTGGTTCAATGCTGTTAAACACAACATTGAAGTCCGTAGTACCAGTGTATTGACCCACTGCATAGATAAATCCACTCGGCACTGTAAAGGTTACTACATTTCCTATAACTTCTGCAGGAACATTATTCCACTGATTACCATTATAATACATTCCTACAATGGTTCCAGCTGCAGGATCGGGAGTAGCAGCTAAAGTAACCGTGAGATTGATATCATCTTGTGGGTTCAGAATAAATGCTGTTTGAGCAGGATTACTTAGTTCAGCATAGCCAAGAGGAAGTGTAATTGCGGGCTCAACATCTTCATAGTAGGCAAAACTGTTTCCAGGAACAGTCAACGCAATTCCATTATGGGTAATTGTGCCAATATTAGTAGTATTAAGCACTGTGCTGTTTAACTGCATAACCCAGTTCTCATAATCAATGGAGGCAGTCCAGAATTCATATTTGCCGTGATTAGGAATATTGAAGAAAGCGGTCTGCGTTCCATTAACTATCTGCACGGCAGGAGTATTATCATAAACGCCATTATAAAGTGTAGTTACTATCGGAGCACTGAGAGCGCCGGTAATACGCACTTCGTTATTATAGAATACATTGGCATTAATAGTAGGATTGGTAACTATCAGTTTTCCACCTTCAGTTGCCTCATAAGCAACATTCAGTTCGGGTTTGTTGGTAGAGATCAATCCATCGTTATAAGTTACCACAGTTCTAATCTTTGTAGCAGCATTCATCAGTTCAGCATTAAACTGCACTGAGAAAGGAGTAGCTACAGGATTAGCAATAGTGGCAAAAGGTGTCCAGATATTGTTTGCGAAGTATTCAAAGGCAACTGCTTCTATAAATTCATTGTTCCAGTTGGCAACTTCGGCATAGAGGATATCCTGGTTAGCATTATCTCCATTAAAGCTCATCGCTGTAATCAGAGCATAAGGTTCCCAGTTGGCTGGAGGAACAATAGTAACCGCTTGAGCTACACCATTAACATTTCCGGCTTTATCATAAGCCATAATGCCAAGATAGTAGTTACCAACTGCCATTCCTGCAGTATTCCAGTCAATGCTGTAAGGAGCTTCAGTATCTGTTCCGATTAGAACATCAACACCATTGTAGTTATACCAGAATTCAACTTTTTCAATTCCGGAAGCAACCTGAGTAATCTGTCCATAGAGAACATCAAACGCATTCACAGCTATTGTAGAGGTAGTAGCTAACTGGATAGTGTAGTTACCTTCATTTTCCGTAACACCGTTTCCTGTAATTCCATTCAGGACAATTTCAGGATCGGTAGTATCATACATCACATTGGTAATAATTGTATTGTTATCAGTATTCGGGGTCTCTGCCGCAAGGTCAGAAACGCTGAATCTGAAATCAAACATACCATTCAACAGTTCATTCGTGAAATGAATAATGTCTATTCCGCTGAAAGTAGCCAGATAGGTATTAGTACCAGTTCTTGCAACTTCAGCATTATCAATTACAGGATCACGCCAAGGATCATTTTCTCCATCTATCCCGATAATATGATATTGAAGAGCAATACTGCTTGGTTCAATTTCATCATCGGTATTAACCGTGAAGTTTACCGTAAAGGTCTCGCCATTGAAGAAACCGTTACCTGCAGGAACTGTTTCCGTGGCTGTAATCGCAAAGCTGTGATCAAGAGTTATCGTCACATAGTCAGAAATTTGACCAAGAGTTACTCTTGCTTCACGAGCACGAACACCAAGTTCATAATCACCTTCATCATAAGTAGTCAGAACATCTGTCAGAAGTACATTGGCATTAGTATCAACTACCTCTGCATAAGCCAGATGAGTCCAATCGGTTGCACCCACAGCACGAATAACATATTCCACACGAGGAATACTAACATCATTCACTTGTGTTACAACATTAACATCATTATGTAAGCGAACTGGAATGATTCCATTTACAGGAATGTGGCCAGCTACACTAACAATTTGCATCGGGGTTTGATTATCAATTACGGTAAAGTTATCGGTAACCTCAAGAATATTGCCAACATTATCAGTAACCTTGGCTTGAACAATATATTCTGCACCAAAGATCAAGTTGGCAGGAACAGTCCAGGAAGATGTCCACGGTGTCTCTACAACTGTCTCAATAGGAATCCAAGGAGTAGCTGGGACTGTAACAGGAGCATAAGCATAAGCTACATTCAGCAAACCTGAAAGGTTATCTACGGGATTGGCATTCAAAACAATATCAGTTTCTCTTTCAACCTCTTCCGGAACTGTGAAGTCAGCAATAGGTAATACATTATCAATATTCAGGGTTATAGTAGCTTCGTTGGTATTACCATATACATCGTAAGTTACCACTTTCAATTCACCGGTAGTAATGTCTGCTGTTTCCGGTAATTCATTCCAGATAACTTCAGCCATATTATTGGGCAGAACACCATTTACTGCATTTACTGTGCCGATTAAGGTATCATTGAATTTGAATTCCACTTTTACTAAATCAGCAAGCATTACATCGCTGGTTATAGTAGCAGTAATGGTTAGTTGAGGATTAACTAAACCGCTAACCCAATCGGGTTCAGGATCAAGATCGGGATAAGTTAATCCATTCCAAGTATAGCTAATAGCAACATCTGGTGCTTGGGTATCAATTATCTGAACCAAAGCATAAGCGTTATTATTAATTATTGAATTGATAGGTGTCTCTGTTCCCCAAATATCTTTCGCAAAAGCAACCACCTGAATAGTATTGTTAAACAGGTAGTAGGGATAAACTGTCCATTCAAAGGTGTATGGTTCAGGAATCCAAGTATCATTGGCATTACCATTTACATCTCCGAAATACATCCATTGCGAAATAGGACTTACAACAGAGTTATTAACATTTACATAACGATATTTATAAATTACACTTTGCAAGTATTCTTCACTACCCGTAAAGCTTGGAGAGGAAATTGTATATGTCTCGCCTCTCTGAACAGTTGTGTTAACCAGTCCATCAACATTAGGTTGAGGAACTATTGTGCCATTATAGATATTAATAACAGCTATGGAATGACTTGTGTCAACGGGATAGTGACTGGATACTCTTACTTCATAGGCTCCACCAGCTAAATCAACTATATTCCAGCTGGCAAAGTATTGACGCTGATATATTGCGTGGAAATCTTCATCAATGAAATCCCAAGAATCACCGTCAGTAACTGAAGCAATAGGAATCCATAGACTATCTCCCTGTAATCTATAAGCAAAATCCACACTTGTAGGAATTTCAGCTTGGTGCGGAATATAGGCGTATAATTCCAAGGGCTGAGCATTACCAGTATGATTAGTACCAACCATTTCCTGAACTTGTGGAACTGCCAGGTTCCAATTTACATAATGCAGGACATAGTCATCATTAACAAAATCACGAACAGCCATCAATCTGGTATTCTCAGGAATGCCATAAGTGAGAGTGAAGAAGTTTGCTGTATTAGGAACAATACCTTCATTATCAAGCAGGTCTTTCAATTTCACTTCGGCATTAATCACAATATTCATCTCACCCGTGATGATATATTGTTCAAATGCTTCAGAAGGATTCCATGTAAAGTTAATCTTTTGATTGAGGGCATCCAGAGTGTAAGTATTTACTATATCCACTGCATCCATATAGGTAAAGGTTGCAGTTAGAGCACCTGTAGCATCCAGTCCAATTAAATCGTTATAACTTACTTCAAAGTTAATTTCTTCATCGCTATATACTGCAATGTTGTTTGGATGACTGGTTGAGACGATAGCCATAGAATTCGGTGCCTGAGTATCAATATAAAGTTCCTGATAATCAGCCGGCAGAATTATTGCTGTGTTGCCGGCGAAGTCAGTAAGCTCTATCTCAAGATTGTATATCCCATCAATTAAGGATGCCATATCATTAGCAGTAAATGTGAAGTTTGATGAAGCTTCATTTATATTAGAGTAAGTTTCGCTGATAACAATATTGTTATCATTATTAATGATTCTTATGCTGATAAGGGCTATATCATTAAGGTCTACCTCGGGTAAATTAGTGTAGCTAATAGTCAGTGAAACTTCTTCACTATTATTCAGCCATTTCTTACCATTAATTTCACCATAAGTGAACTGGTCTACAACAGCTCCGGGAGTAGTATTATCAATATAGAGCTTAACTATTTGTTCGGATTCGTTATTGCCAAATACATCTTGAGCTACAACACGCAAATAGAGATATGGTACACGCCCAAATGCTGGTGGTGTCCAATTTGCCACAATATTTACTGCTCCACAGGTTGCAACGGTATTAATATTAACCCAAGGACCACTTACCGAAGTTGCCCATTCAAAGGTTAATGTATTTATATCTGTAGGGTTATCAATTGTAGCTTGAATAGACCCACTATAAGAATTTATATTCTGAGCAAAAGCATATTGATCCGAGATGACAGGACTTGATCCAATCATTGTGATGTGGGCATTGGAGCCAAATATATCATCAAATACTACATAGGTAATAGGAACATCAGTATCAGCAGTAGTATTTCCTAATACATCTTTAGCAATTGCTCTAAATCTGTAATAACCTTCATTAACATAGGGAAGAGTTTGAGATGCAGTTCCATCAAAAACCGGAATCCATAGTTGTTGTGTATCGAATGAAGTCCAATCAGACCAATCAGGGTTACTAACAGAATTCTTATAGCTATATTCAAAGTGAACCAGAACTGGTGCATCAAAGTTGGCTGGTGTAATATTATGAGCAGTAACCGTAACCACACCCGTTTCAGGAATGGTAAAGATGTTGTTATTAGCATTCATATGAATACCATTGATATAGTCAACTAACATCTGAGGAGCACTACCATCAACAAACAGAGTATAAATGTTTGAAGTAAAGTAGTTACCAGCTTGATCATAAGCTATCGTACGCAGATAATAAGTAGCATCTGCTTCATCGGCTTCATCAACAAGACCATCATTATCATTATCTACTAGATCATACAAAGGAGCAGGATCAGCTGTAAATACCTGTTGATAGTTACCACCCATATTACTCTGCACACCAAAATTGACCCAACGACGAATTGGCGCAGTTTCAGGTTGGGAAGAATATTGATACTTAACTTCTACAATATCATCAGCTGCTACAAGCAGTTCATTAACATCAGCCACTATTGTAACTGCATCTGAAGCAGGAACGGGACGGATTCTTTGTATTCCGCCAATTACTGTAATAGTTGTATTAGGAGCATTGTTATCAATAAGAAGCCATCTACTAATAGCTACTTGATTAAATAGAACATTTCCATCTGCAGCTAAAGGTAAAGCACGGAATTCATAAATGCCTGTAGTAATAAGCTCAGTATTTAGAGAAGTAACCCAAGGTGTTACTTTGAAGTGGGTAAAGTGGTTAGGATCTTGTATAATATAAGTTGTCCCAAGTCGGTTTGCCACTTCAAGGTCTAAACCATTAATAATGCCGTCATTATTAAGGTCAAGACGATACTCAAAATTATATTCACCCTGAGTTAAGTTAGCAGTGTATTCCCAAGATTGATCCGAAGAATTCCACAACATTTCATCAATTAATGTATGGTTATCAGCATTATATAAATGCACACCGGGAACAAAAGGTAAACCATCATATTGAGGAATATCTTTTCTATACAAGTGGAATTTAACATTAGATGCGGGTGCAGAATTAACAGTGCTTATTTCCGTCCAGACATTGTTTACCTTATATTCAAAGCGGACTTGATTTACGGGAACATTACCAATATTTTTTGTAATATCCGCTGCAAGGTTAATCCATTCACCAACAATCTGATTGTCGGTATGGCTTACAATCTTAGTTTCTACATCAGCTACATTAATTATATTAACAACAAGGTCTATTGCAGATTGTAATTCTGCAGGACTCAAATTACCATCAAAGGCAATAGGAATAGGAATACCATTATTGGCTGTATCACCTTCTACATTGCCACGAGTATCAGTAGAGGACACCACAAAGTAATGATATCCACTGACGCTAAGTACACTATAGGGAATATCAAACTCATAGAGCCCGTTCATTGGCTCATGGTCATATAGAACACCGTCTGTCCAAGTAATGTTATTAATATTGCCAGTTGCAGAATAACCATGATACAAGCGAATAGGAGGTCTAAAATCATTAGTACCATTATACCACGAAGCATAAGTATTGAAATTCGGGTCATTGATAGCAACTGTAGATAGGTTAGTAATTTGAGCAGGATCAACATAGATTCTGAGAGTAGAAGTTCCATAACTTTCAGCACTGGTTATAGCTGTAATTGTGTTATTAGCTTCGCCATAGAGAGAGCCCAAAGTATGAATGTTAGCATAAGCTCCAGGATTTTCATGGTTCTCATTATCTGGATGAGAGCGATAAGCAATATGAGTTACAGGAGTATTGGGAGCTACATTATCCACATACACTTGAATAGGGGTACTTTCGCGAGTATTACCCATTACATCAGTAGCTTCTACTTTTAACCAAGCTGCACCAGCATAGTTCAATAGAGTATTTTCACTTCCACCTTTTGTATTCCAATTATTATATTGGATATAATGTGTAGTATTAGGTTCGGTGTTGATGATATGATTATAATACACTGCAGTACGATAGATCATATTGTCATCGCTCCACTTAAGAACTATTGAGTTAATATCTGTAATGTCACCAGTAACTTTGAACAGGTTATCACGACTCCAAGTTATATTGGGAGTATTTTCTGTGATAGCCACCCTGGGGGCAAAGTAATCCAACCTAATAGTGCTATAAACGGGATCTTGTAGAACTGCAGGATTTGTAGGAGTTAAGGCAATAAAGAACTCATAAGTAAAATCATTGGTATTATATCCTGTAGGCATATAGAAACTATCGGGTACGAAAATACTGATAGTTCTATTCATAATCTGAGGCGTTACAATGATAGGACCGGTAGCAGGATAATCGGGTTGCAGAGTTGTGTCATTAGTCACATTAACTTCTTGCCATTGACCAGTAACATTATTGATTACTTTAGCTTTGAAGGTAATTGAATTAATTCCTGCAAGTGAAGGTGTTCCATTTAAGGGATCGTTTGGATCGTTAGGATTATTATAGAAGAAATTAGCATCCAAACGCAAAGTTCCAATAGCAGATGCAGGATTATTAGTTCCATAAATAGTGTTGTTTGGAATGGGTGGCTCATTATTAAAGCCAAGAACATTAACCATATTCAGATCGTATGAGATTAAAGAAGCAGGGTTGCTAATGGTTATAGGAGCATCCATATATACAGCATTACTAATATTTCCAACAAAGTCCTTTCCTTTAACAGTTATCGTATACTGTCCAGGAGTTAGACCATTATAATTCCAGGTTGTATTTGCGACACCACTAATATAGTTAGCATTAATTGTTTGGACAAGAGTTGTACCGCTATAGATCTCAAAAATAGCCCATTCAGCATCAATCCATTCAGGAGCAAAGCTCGTGCTAAGGGTTATGACATTATTTGCAGGAGTATCATAATCAAAGGTAGTATTACCTGAATAGGTAGGCACATTAGGTATTGGAGGTTGGTTATCTTTAACATTCACTACTACAATAGTATCAGTTACAGCTCTACCCTGGCTAATGGCTGAAGCACGAACCAGGAATTTACGGATAGGATTGCGTCCATAAACAGGATCTACCAAATATTTATAATGATTGGCAGACATATCCCACATAACTGTATAAGGTGCTTGCATATCAGGATTACCATCAACAGAGTTGATGATGTCGCTATCGGTCCGATCTGTATCGGTTGCTGCTTGATACACTCCATCACCATTTACATCCTGATAGAGGTGGAAATGAACACCTTGAACTTGGCCTGTAGGATCGGCAGGGAAAGCTGTTATCTGTTGCTGATTAACTTGTCCATCAGCTTTCATTACATCAACATTAGCATTCATAGGAGGATTAATTACAATCTGAGAAGGACTATGCCAGTAAAGTAATTGTTGCACATAAGTTGCTTCATTTTCCAAATTATCTTTAGCAGTAAGAGTAAATTTGTAGAATCCTTCAGCCAGGTCATAAGCGCTGAAACCATTAATAAATTGCAACTCAATATAACCATTAGTAAGAGATGTAACAATGCAATTTTCAGGGGCAAGAGGATTTGGATTAGGAATGTAGGTTTCAGGAGCCGGAGTAAGAGTAACAGTTGCATTATTTAATCCAGAACCATCAACACCAGTTCTGATAGGAGGATCATTGAGTTCAAAACGAACTTTGGTCCAGTCCTGATTATTGGCAATATACGAAGTAGCACTATAATTTGCAGTTTGAGAAACAGTATTGCCAATGTAGAACTTAATACCATTGTTGGCAATAACAGGTTTACCTCTATCTACATTAAAAGCAACATCATTAGAGGTCTTGTTGATGCCATAGATATTTCTGTAATTAAATTTTATCTTTAGTTGGGTAACATCCGCAGCCAGTGACTGATTAATATCAGCAGGAGCAAAACTCCAAGTCACTAGTCGGTCATTTCCTTCTCCAGTAACTACAGGAGTAGGAATATTAATAAAGGCATTAGGGCTAATATTTTGTATGGTAAACCAGGATGCCAGAGTAGAATTATCTGGCAGCATAGCAGGTGCCACAGGCAAACCAGTAGCAATTTGTTCACCAATAGAATTAAATTCTGCTGTAATGATTGCCGCTACTGCAGGATTAATCATACCAGGAATTTCCATATAAGCAGAAACACCTTTTACAATAGGATTAGCAATCATAAAATTATTACCATCTACAATAACATGAACTTCTTCAGTATCCTGGAAAAGGTTACCGCCAAAAGGATTACGCTTGGTGTTTACCACGAAATCAATACTGGTATAATTATTAATAGATGTTGGAGTAACTGGAATAGAGGCAATCCAACGATAATTATTGTCCGGATCTGTATCTTCCACTATTATAGGGTTCCCATAGCTAACTCCAGTAACATCATTTGCCCATACTTGTTCTATATAAGCTTGATATTGAGTATCAATATATACCTTAAGAACTGCTGGAACACCTTGGGCAATGTAATTTCTTACTGTCTGCTCATCAGGTAAAGTAGTAATTAATTCGGCACCACGAATAATGGGGACAATAGGACCTTCAGCAGCAATTTCAACCATCCGATTTCCACTGCTTTGAGAAGGATTGTAGTTACCCACTGGATCTGTCACACTATAGGCAATAGTAACCGAATTAGTTAGGGGTGTGGGAGAAATAATTACTAAGCTATCAATTGTTGCCGTCCATTCATTATTAGCAAAGCTAAAATTATATGCAGGAACAGTATAGGGACTGGTCATCGCTACGCCATTCACAGTTGATACAAATTTATTAAGATTGCTTACTGTAAGAATAGGAACAGTATTTGTATTCTTGTAGCTACCTACATCAGTGAATTTTATTTCTAATGTTCCATTCTGATCAAAAGGTACTACATAACCTTCTTGAGTAATACCTAAGGATTCACTCCATATTTTGACAGAAGTAATAACAGGAGCACTTGCATCAACTATAGCAGCGTTATTAATAACTTCAGATACATAATTTGCAGTAGAATTAGTCCCATCGGTATAGTATATTGTATAATTTACGCGATATTGAACTTTGATACCGGCACCATCAGCATAAGAACTGCTTACGGGAATATTGGTATTCAAATAATATGAACCATCTGTATGAGGGGTTAGGGCAGTCCAAGTAGTTCCAGTACCAGTAGCATTAGTTACATAGTATGTATTCAGATCAATACCGCTAACAATAATATTTGATACATCTACTCCCCGGGGAAAACGTGCAGAATCGGCAAGTTTCATCTTAAAACCAAAATTTGCACCTTTCTTAACATAGGGAGCAGTGTAATCATCTAAACGATTGCCATTAACATATTGATAAGCTGTAAGGAATTCAGTGTCATGCAAGTAATCACTACTAAATTTAAATTGAAGAGCTGGAGCAGTTAATGTCCATGCTGGATCAGTAGAATTAGCAGGATTACCATAATTAATATGACCAACTTTATCCTGAATTTTAGCTAAAGACAGATTAAAGGTATAAGTAGAATTGATGCTACCAGGTGTATTGGGAGTTAAACTGATAACCTTTTCTACTACCCCCTCACTTAGTTCAGTATGAGAAACTTGGGCAATAGTCCAGCCAGTGAGAGTAGGAGTAGCTATATCAATTACTCCAGCGCCAATACCATCCTTAGCACGATATTTAATATATATTTTTTGCGTGCTGGGAGAAGTAGGCCATTGTCCATTAGGGGTAAGGGCAAGAGTTATGGGGCGATTAAATCCCTCATTTATGAAATAATTATCCCAAGAAGTAGGAGTTGTAGTCCCTGTTGCAACCCAGAGTTGATTTGTATCATAAACAGGGACCTTTTTATCTACTTTAATAGAGCTTGTACCATTTGTTGTTATATTACTAATCTGCTGGTAGGCAAAATCAATATTAATAGATGCTCCATCATCATAAGCATTCCATACACTCTGAACATCCGGTTGGATTCTCCATTTAGCAACATATTTATAAGCTGTAACTGTTACATTCGATCCACCTTGAGTTATGATAATAGTTACTGTAGTTTTTGTGGAGCCATTTGTTTCACCTACAGGAATAGGTGGACGGAGGTTTTCAATAATGTTATCTTCAATTAAATCAAAATCAGCTGTAATAGGAGGATTAAGTTCATTAACCATAGACATAAAAGTATACTGAGTGCTTAAAAGGTGTTCAGGAGCAAACCAACCATCAGGATCAGTATTATTGTATGGAGTTCTACTTGCTACAATACCCTGAATTAAAGAGGTAGGTTTGCTTAATACCACCATTTGATGTGTATAAGCATTAGCAGCATAACCATTGTTTGTTTGGCAATTGAAAACGAAATTAGCTACTTTGTAATCACTGGTTGGAGTCCAGGTAAGATTCTCTACACTTACATTATCCCAGGTATAGGTTCTAGTTCTAACACCACCAGATACTGTTTGAGTTACCGAAGGATTCGCCGTTATATTAATAGTTCCAGTAATACCGCTCCAGCTAACTGTCATTGGGAAATTAGCTGTGTTACCAGTATCGGTAGATGTTACTGTAGCAACTATCTGAATACCTGACATAGTAGGTTGAATTACATTAATATTTTGGCTATTGTATTTAAAAACGACAGATGAAATAACAGGTTTAGTATCCACTGCAATTGTATCATTATTGCCACTATAAGTAAACGCTATATTGCCTGTTTCGCTGGAAGTTGGACTACTATACCCTGTAGTATATCCTGTTACTGTGGCTGTTAGTGTTTTTCCATCAAGGCCAATATTATTCAGGAAGAAATTCTGGAAGGTATAACTCATATTGGCAGTAAAATTTGAAGTTATAGTAGTAGTATATGAGCTAAGATCAACCCCGGGGGCACTGAGAGTAATAACTATTCCACTTGCTCTTTGGTAATTAGCCAAATTCCAACTTACTGTTAAACTATTACCTGGAACAAAAATAGAAGCATCAGAATTAATTTTAACATTACTTAACTGTGGCACAGGAATTACATTTATGTAACGATAGTAAACTGTCTGGTTGCCCATATTATCTATTACGGTATATTTAGCTTCAAAATACTTAACCGAACTATTAGAAGGAATAGATACGGTAAAAGTTCCGTTACCTGTATCATTAATAATCATACCGTTATTGGGAGTCAAAGTAAGCTGCTCGCCAACATATCCATAAGGATTACCAGTTATTGTATTCCAATATATACCTGACCCAGGAGTATCGGTAACTGTGAAATTCAACTGTTGAGCAGTTCCATTAGCAGTAATACTACTTACTGTTGTATTAACTACTGGAGCTGACTTATCAACCATAATATTAATGCTTTTAGTTTCTGTATGTGCTGCTGGGGTACCATCCTGAGTTACGATTGTTATAGGAATTTGGAGGATTTGATTATTAGTCCAAGCATTGGCTACAGAAGCAGGAATAACCCCTGTCCAGGTAAGCGTCCAGATAAGTGATTCATTACTTCCTGAGCCAGAAGAAACAGCAGTGGGAACCAAGGCAGTATTAGTAGAACCTGTTCCACCCAAAAGGGGTTGTAAATTAGCAGTCCAATCTGTATGCATAGCACGATAAGCACCACCAGTAACTGTGGCAGTTAAAGTAAAATTACCATAAGGAGTTCCGCCATCACGAACCCATCCTTGAGTAGCAGCCGGATTCCAGTTTCCGCTCACATAAGTTGCTGTTCCTGTAACAGTTTTATTGGTAAAGTTGATTTCTGTAATTTTTGGTTTGGCATCCAGTACATGGAAAGTAAGATAATATTCCGCACTATCTAAATGCCAAATATCGGCATTATAAGGATATTCTGTCCTATTATACCGACCAGGATTACTAGCTTTATCCCATGGTAAACGAACTATCAATATCGTATTTTCATTAGTAACAGTTCCCTCAAGTCCATTGATAGTTACGGTCAAATTAAATGTCTTATAACCAGTTGTGGCATTCCCATTACCAGGAATAATATTAGTAATAGAAGCTGTAACAGGAGTTGTACCATTCATAAGTATAGTATTATCTTCTTTACGAACAAGAACATTCCATCCAATACCACAAGTAGTATCACTAGGAGTAGGATCAATAGTAGCAGGAAGATATTCACTTGTATAGAGAGTAAACTGCAATGTTTTATCAAGTTGCGTAACTACAGGAGTAGGTCCATCCAAAGTAATCTTTCTCTGAGTATCTATAGTTGTTCCCACACCACTAACTAATGTAGGATTCTGATTATCAATAGTCACTGCAGTTTTCGGTATAATATTTGGTGGAGCAATGTAACCAGGATCTCCATAAGGTTCGGGCTGAATAATAAGTTTCAAACTATCTGTTTTAACTTCTGTAGCACCCGCTGCTAAACCATAATTTGAAGTTAATCCGTCCCAAATATATGTTGGATAGGTAAATCCATCAACAGTTGGAGGAATAGTTCCTAACCATTCACGGACAATTAGATCATTATCCATTACCCTTAACCACCAACTTATATTACGATTTGAAGGAGGAATGAAGAAGGAGAATTCAGTTGTATCCTTTACATTATCATTAGCAGGGTTCGTTCCTGCATCATAAGTGTATAAAGGATTTCCAGGTGAGAAAACAGGTTCAGAAACAGTAAGATTATAAGCAGATAGGTCTGTTGTAGGCCATTGAGGTTTTTCCGGAATCACCAGATTGAAGTAATCCTCATCAGTAGCATCAAAACTGTAGCTCGTAGGAACACCATCAATAATATGCTCAATAGCGTAAGAGATAACTCTTATGTAATTTAGATCTATATCATCTCCACCGATTGCCCAGGTAGTTCCAACCGTTGAACCTGCAGCACTACCTATATTAGTAACAGGTATACTCAATACATATTTATTATCCGTTGTAAAGTCGCTACGCTTCACCCAATAAGTTTGAAGAACTGTACCTCCCAACAGGTTTGTTTGAACTTCTACGGCAGCAGTTTCTTTCAAGAAATCACGATTATTTACTACCAGCTCTATTTTCAGCGTATCTTTACTTACATAGTAATTTCCTGTATATGGTAGATCAGTGGATGAATAAGCCGATGTAAGATAAAAGTTCTTAATTCCACCTGTTAAGACAGGGAGACCGTTATCGCCAGGGATGTGCTCAGAGACAACATTAATATCAGTTATTAATGGAATATTCATATATATGTGTTTGATATTCACATTGATATTTTGGGATTTAGTTATGTTTCCAGCATTATCCTGTAGATAAGCATATAATTTGTAATTTATACCTGTTGAATCATTACCAGGAAAAGTAATAACATCAGATATATTCCAACTAATATTTACCATATCTGAATATGTTGCTAGAGAATCGAAAGTAACTTCTAATTTATCTGTTTCTTGATCAAACAAATCTAAACCAGCCCAAGTGGAACCTGTCCAGAACCATTTTGTCGATGGTTCGGTTCCCAATTTCTCCAGCACAACCCAATATTTTTCAGATTCATGACGCAGAGGATTGGTGTCTACAGTATAGCTGCGTTGAGCTTGAAACTTGAATTCTACATTAGGAGTAGTTGAAACTCCTCCCTGATGAGTATAAATTACTGTTTCTCCGCTATCCCACTGGGAATTGTTATTGGCATCATTAATCATACGAATTATATTTGCATCAGCAGCATCCGTTAGAGCTAAATTTTGAGCATAAGTAGGAGCAAGATTATCAACTACAACATGAATGCGATTAATAATACTCTGACCTGTATGATCAGCACCACTTTGGTGAATTTGAGCATGATTAGCTTCAATTGAAGCATCTGCATTAAAAGGAAATTCATCTCCGCTAATGTGACTGATAGTTGCAATATTACCAACTGCATCGCTAACTTCCCAAAGTGTGATACCGACTGTTACCATTGCATTAGGTGCAATAATATTTCCATTATTGTCCTTTCCATCCCAGGTTACTTTTAGAATTCCCGATCCAGCAGGACTTTCTGTCACCGTTGCTGGTGAGTCAGTTACATTAAAGGTTCTGAAAAATTCAGTTCTATCTTCCGTAACAAAACGAAGTTTAAAAGAGGAAGCACCACCCGCGACAGCCCACTGGGGTAATTTCAAGTAGATATCAAATGTGTTTGGCTGAGTATTATAGTCATCTACTAAAGCATTATTGGGTGAAAATCTAAGGGGTAAAGTTGTATCATACCAAAGGTCCCATGCTCCAACCAATGAGGGAGGATTTAAATCAGCTCGGATTGCTTCCCCTAATTGGTTTTTAGATACATCTTTATAAAAAGAAGCATCGGAATAAAGTCCATTAGTGGATTTCATAGTTACTATTCTAATAGTTAAATCCAGAGTATAGGATAAGGAACCTGCTTGAGGTTGATATGAAGCAGTTAGAGCTCCATTTACTACATCATAACCTGTTACGGGAGCACCAGCAAAAGTATGTCCCCAATCAATCCATACAGAATCAATATAGGTTTTGAAGGATGCTATCAGATTAATCGTATCTCCGATTTTTAATAATCGTAATGAATTATCTTCATTTACTCTTAATCGGGAAGCTGTAATATCTGTAGCATCCATAGGAGGTACGACATTAACAGTATATCCTGTTGGATATTGAACTGTAAGAGAACCATCTGCATTAGTTGCAGTTACAGAAAACTTTCGGTTTGGAGCATTAATTGTACCGAGTTGAAGTGTATAAATAGCTCTCCATTCTCCAAAACCAGGTTCATTGGTAATTTTTGTCATTACTTGATTAGCAGGACCACCAAATTCAGAAAAGTCACAGGTGGCTGAGGTAAAGCCAGCTGCCTGAAGATTATGTAAATCAGCGACAGTAACTCTAACTACTGAACCAACAACAAGCGATCCTCCAGGCCCAGTATTTTGGGTAATCACTGTAATATTACTTGCATCAAAACTGGGGGGATCGCCAAACAAAGAAGTGGCGGTAAGAACGAATAACACTATAAGAAATAGTGTTGTGCGAAAATTGCGTTTCATTTGCACCTCGCTTTTTTTAATAAGTTAATTTCATTTGTTTGTGGCAAAATACCGTTAAAGAAAGGTATATTACCGTTTAATTCAGATAAAATACAATGTGAATTGGGCAAATTACCTTGGTGTAATAATAAGGTAAATTTAGTTTTTCGTTTTTTGGGTTTCATTTTATCTCCTTGCGGAAAGCGCCTACAATGATTACGCCTTTCCTGTTTATATTGTTTTTGGGATTGATTTGTAAGATTTTGGTTGTAGAAGGATAATTAAATAGTTTTTGCCAAGGGTATTTATTGACCGCGCAACTAACCATCAAATCCCCCTTGGAAGGGAATAAAGCCCGGTTAAAAATTTTGCAACTGTTTTCTCGGAAGCCAATACAGAACTATCTGTTAGCAGCAACCAGATTGTAGACCAAACATTCATTTTCATTTTAAAATTAACAAGTCCCCTTTTTACGAAACTAAAAGCTGCGGGTCTCATAGATGTTGCTTTACCACCTCAGCTGATAAGCGACAAAAAAATATGAAAAACATAATTCCTAATTTCCTTTCAAACTGATTACTAACGCCTAAATCTACTTTTTGGCAGTATCAGTTTCTTTTGCTGAACTGCATTTGCACTCGTAAAAAAAATAAAACTTCGCATTCCTTTTTCCTACTTTTCTGAATTTCAGAGCCAAGGAAAACTCCAACTCTATATCCAGTAAACAGCACGCAGATTATTTGTCAAGAAATTTTTTCTGCTAAAAGCGCATATTTTGTAACTGATAATATTTTCAAGATGTTACAATTACTATTTGGCAAATCTTTTTCGCTTTAATAAAACAACATTTTCTCTTCTACCACTTTTTTCCCGCATTCCAATATTACTAATCCATTATGAAGATTAGGCAACAACTTTTTCGTTGAATTTTGTTTAACACTGAGAGCGCTATAGGAAACTGAGAACAACGGGATATTTTTGAGAATTTTGTTTAAACAATATTAGATTCAAAATTAACAGTTATTTTCTACTTCAACAAAAGAATGCGTTTTTAGTTTTTGCCTTTTTCTTTATTATCGTTGTCTCATTCTTAGAGCTTGGAAAGAAATTATTTTACTCAACCTTCAAAACCATCTCAACTTTTTTATCCTTCTATAATATATATACTGGAAAAAAATACAAAGTAGTGACAAAAATGCCAAAAAGCTTTTATTCGGGCAAAAAAATTTCCAATTGAAGGACGCACTCTGCACCCTTCAGCAAGTTATAACAAAGTAACAACCAAGTAACAATTCCGTAACGAGACAACGGAAGTGTTACGGAAGTGTTACGGAGTCGTTACGCTATTGACTATTTAACAAGAAGTTATTTATGTTTTAACTCACAATTTTGAAATTCGGAATCAGTTTATTTCTCGGTTGGATAAGTATAAAATTGAAGAAAATAGTTTCTTTGATGGCAATGGCAAAATTGTAAGTCAAATCTCCCTCAATGATGGTGATGTAAGCCCCTCGTTAAATATATAATAAATTCTTTTCCCCTTAGCTCTCTGCCCTCTGCCCTCTGCCCTCTGCTTTCTGAAAAACATCTTGACAATAAAAGCCCTATAAAAAGCGTAAAAACGATTTGGAAATGGAAAAGTTATAAATGAATGGCAGGATGTAGTTTCTCCGTAAGGTTGATGTTCTCATCAACCACTAAACTACAGGATTTAGTTTTTCCAGTATCATTACTTTATATATATAAAGGAGTTAACAAAAAATATGTTAAAAGTTTCAATTGCGCCGGATGGAAAAGAATATCCTCTTCCGAGTGAAGAAGATGCACAAAAAGAAAGAGAAATATTAAAACAAATTACTGCCGAACAAAAAGCTTTAGGACGAAAAATAGTAGCAGTTCAAGGTTTAGGATTTGTAGGTTGTGTGATGGCTACTGTTGTTGCCGATGCTACAGATAAAGATGGCAACCCTTTTTATTTTGTTCATGGTCATCAGCGTGCCTCACAAAGATCGTATTGGAAAGTTCCCGTTATCAATAGTGGCATTCCGCCTGTAAATTCTTCCGATCCCGAAGTTCCGGCAATATTTCATCGCACTGTGGTTGAGAAAAAAAACTTCCGTGCTACCAGTGAAGAAAGTGTTTATGGCTTAGTAGATATTGTGGTGGTAGATATTCAGCTGGATGCAACGAAACCCGCATTTGGAGATGCAGAAAAAGGTTATTGTGATATAACCGCTTTTCGGGAAGGAATTCGGACTTTGGGAAAACATATTCAGCCCGAATGTTTAGTTTTAGTAGAAACAACCGTTCCTCCTGGAACCTGTGAAAAGGTCGTTAAGCCCATTCTGGAAGAGGAATTTACCAAGCGGGGTATAGATATAGAAAAGAATCCTCCCTTGATTGCTCATTCTTATGAAAGAGTTATGCCCGGAGCTCATTATGTGGCTTCTATTCGTGATTTCTGGCGTGTATTTTCCGGTGTTAACCCTAAAAGTATAGAACTCTGCCGGGAATTTCTTTCCCATGTTTTGGATGTGGAGAATTATCCTTTAACTCAATTGGACAGCACAAATGCCAGCGAACTTGCCAAAACAATGGAAAATTCATATCGTGCCGTAAATATTGCTCTCACTTTGGAATGGGCTAAATTTGCGGAACAGATTGGGGTGGATATTTTCAAAGTGCGCGATGCCATTCGCAAAAGAAAAGAAACGCATGATAATTTGTTGCGTCCTTCATTAGGTGTTGGCGGTTATTGTTTAACCAAAGACCCCGTTTTAGCTAATTGGGCAATGAAGTCACTTTTTGGTGTAGAGGGAAGTTTGGATTTTGCTATTAAAGCAGTTAATACGAATGATACAATGCCGCTACATACTATTGATATCGTTAAAAGCGTTTATCCTGATTTAAAAAACTTGAAGATTGCTGTGTTAGGCGTTTCCTATTTGGAAGATGTAGGTGATACAAGACATTCTCCTTCCAAAACCTTAGTGGAATTTTTGCGGAAAGACCTGGCAATAGTGAAAACCCACGATCCTTATGTAGAAACCTGGCCTGAAATGGAGGAAAACCATATTCAAAATGACCTGAATAATGTTCTTCCTGAATCCGATGTAGTTATTTTTGCGGTAGGACACAGTCAATATAGAAAACTTGACCCTAAGTATGTGGTTGATTTATGTAAAACCAAACCCTTAATTGTGGATTGCTCCAATTTCCTTTCCGATGAAACCATCAATATATATAAAGATTTAGGATGCAAAGTGCGGGGTGTGGGAAAAGGACATATTGTGAATGAAAAATGAACAATGCAGAATGTAAAAATGTAGAATTGAGAATAGTGTAATGAATGATAGAATGCAGATAACTGGATAGAATGGATTTACTGGATTATATTAGGAAAGTAATTATAAAATGAAATATCTGTGAAATCTGTGAGAGACATCTGCGTGCTCCTATCTTTTTCGGTGACTTCGGTGCTCTCGGTGGCTATGAATATTGGAGGATAAAATGATTTTAACTGATGCCCAATTATTCAGTGAAATAAGTCGTTGTGAATTTTGTGAGAACAAGCCCTGCAAAAATGCCTGTCCCTGTGATTGTTCTCCTGCCGATTTTATGATGGCAGTTGCTAAAGGCAGACCTTCCGATTTTAAGCGTGCTGCAGGACTCATTTTAGCCAGCAATCCTTTAGGGGGAATTTGCGGAAATGTTTGTCCCGATGACCATTGCGTAAATGCCTGTGCGCGTGAAAATTTTGACACTCCAATTCAAATTCCTGCCGTTCAGGCAACAATAATTCGTAAAGCCAGAGAATTAAATATGGTGCCAGAATTTACTCCTTCCTTTTCCTTAAATAAAAAAATTGCCATTATCGGTGCAGGACCTTCTGCTATCGGAGCTGCCGTAACTTTAACCCAATTTGGTTATCAGACGGTAATGTTTGATCCTGAACCTTTAGGAGGTCAGGTAAATTTAATTCCGGAAGAGCGTTTGGAGAAAATTGACTTGCTGGATGACCTGAAATTCCTGGCAGAAACATTCAAGATAGAACATATTCGGAAAAAAATAGAAGAACCCCAAACATTATTAAATGATGACTTTGAAGCGGTAATTGTGGCAGGAGGATTAAATAAGCCCATTCACTTAAATATTCCTGGTGATGAAACAGCTATTTACGGTTTTGACATTCTAAAAAACCCTTCCCCATACAATTTTACTGGTAAACGCGTTGCTCTTGTTGGTGGAGCAATCGCTGCTGATATGGCATTGCTGATTGCTAAAAATAATGCTGCTTATGTGGAAATGATAACCCTGGAAAATTTCACTGAAATGCCCTTAACGGAACCGGAAAAGGCAACTTTGATTGAGGCAGGAATTGAATTCTCGCCTCGCACCAGGATCACGGAAATAGTTAATGAAGGTAATCAGATTAAAGGAATAAAGACGAAAAAGGTCTATCTTCCTAAAGGAGAGAAGTTTGCTCCAAATTTGATTAGGGACGAAGCAGGAACCACAGAATCCTTTCGTCCTTTTGATATGGTTATTATTGCTATCGGCAACAGACCTCCTTTTGATGTTAATAAATTAGAGACCCTTTCAGACCGTCTTTTTTGCTGTGGAGATATGATAAATGGTCCTACAACGGTGGTGGAAGCAGTTGCCTCAGGTAAAAATACCGCTTTAAAAGTTCATTCTCTATTAAGCAAAAAGGATATCAGTGAACCCGAAAAGGCAACTAAAAGCTGTTTCCCTGTTTGGGGCTGGAAAAAATATCCTGTTTCACTTGAAACCGATTTCTTTGGGAGAAAAATGGATTCCCCTTTTATTCTTTCTGCTGCTCCTCCTTCCGATGGCTATGAACAAATGAAAAAAGCATATCTTGCTGGCTGGAGCGGTGGAATTATGAAAACAGCTTTTGATAATGAAGATATTCATATTCCGGGTGAATATATGTTCACCTTTGGTGATAAGAAAAAGACCTTTGCCAATTGTGATAATGTTTCAGAGCATCCTTTAGATAGGGTTTGTTCCGAAATAGCTCTTTTAATAAAGGAATTTCCTGATCGCTTAACTATGGCTTCAACAGGCGGTCCTGTTACCGGTGATGATATTAATGATAAAAAGGGCTGGCAAGCCAATACTATAAAACTGGAAAAAGCAGGCGCAATGGGAATTGAATACAGTTTATCTTGTCCTCAGGGTGGAGATGGAACAAAAGGTGATATTGTGGCTCAAGACCCTGCGTTAACCGCTAAAATTATTGATTGGGTGATGGAAATTAGCAACCCTGAAATACCCAAACTGTTTAAACTAACCGGTGCTGTAACTTCTATCTATCCTATTCTTTCCGCTGTTAAAAGTGTCTTGGACAAATATCCTGGTAAAAAAGCCGGAATAACTTTGGCTAATACCTTTCCTGCTTTAGCTTTCAGAGAAAAAGAAAAACCCTGGGACGAAGGAATCATAGTTGGTTTAAGCGGTGAAAGCATTTTGCCAATCAGTTATTTGAATTTAGCCCGAGCCGGAAATAGCGGAATTTTCATCTCCGGAAACGGAGGTGCAATGAACTATCTGGATGCAGCAAACTTTTTAGCTTTGGGAGCCGGAAATGTTCAATTCTGCACAATTGTGGAAAAATATGGCTATGGTATAATTGATGAATTGAAAATGGGACTTTCCTACCTCTTGGAAGCAAAGGGCTTAAAAAGCGTTGCCGAACTTATTGGAATCGCTCAGCCAAAACCCATTACGGACTTTCTTGATCTGCCCACAAAGACAAAAAGTTCTTCCTTAATTAAAGAATTGTGCCTAAAATGCGGAAACTGCACCCGCTGTCCTTACCAGGCAATAGAATTAGATGAGGATTGCTATCCTAAAATTGACCCGGATAAATGTGTTGGATGCTCGCTGTGTACACAATTGTGCTTTGCCGGAGCGCTGGAAATGAAGAATGAAAAATGAAAAATGTAGAATGAATGATAGAATGCAGATAACAGGATAGAAAGGAGTTACTGGATTATATTAGGAAAGTAATTATAAAATGAAATATCTGTGAAATCTGTGCTATCTGTGAGAGACATCTGCGTGCTTATATTTTTTTATCCGTGTGAAATCCGTGTAATCTGTGCGAGGTATTTAATCAATATATTCCCTGATAATGTTTTCCAATTCTCCGCTATCTTTTAATTCCTTCAATGCCTTATTTATTCTGGTATTAATTTCTTTACCTGCTTGCATAGCCAATCCGTATTGTTCATTCGTTTGAATCGTGTAAACAATCTTAATCTCCTGTTGTTGGGAAAAATCCTTGGCTACCCATTCATCAAAAACCATCAGGTCTATTTTGCCATTAAGAAGTTCCCCCAAGGTTTCTATAACAGTAGGATAAAGTTTCAGCTTATTTTTGGGCAGGAGGTCTTTTTCCATCAGGTTTTCGGTTAAATATTGATGGCTGGTAGTGTTGCTTTGGCAGCCCACGATGTATTTTCCGAGGTCCTCAATCTTTTCTACTTTTACAGGAGAATTGGATTTGGCTACAACAGCCAGGTCTGTTTCAAAATAAGGAATAGTAAAATCCATCGTTTGTTTACGTTTCGGGGTAATGGTAATAGCAGAGGCGGCAATATCAATTTTGTTAAGTGCTAAAGCAGAAAACAGTTCATCAAACTGGAATTTGGTAATTTGTAATTGCATATTCAATTTATCCGCTATGCGTTTACAGATTTCTATATCAATGCCTTTGAATTCACTACCTTCCTGATAAGTAAAAGGTGGATTTTCAGCATCGGTTCCTACCCTCAATATCTTCTTTTGTTTCGGAGAACAAGATAAAGAAAAGAAGACAATCAGTGCGACACCCAAAGCAATAAATATCCTGCGTAATTTCATTTTCTTACCTTTACTATATGGTTTTATATAAATTATAATCCCCATTGGATAAATTACAAGTATTTTATCCGTAAAATTACAAGCAGGTTTGTGGAAAAAAATCTACTTTAACTTAAAAATAGCAGTTAAAGTAACGGAAATGCTTTTACTGCGAGTGCTGGTGTTATAAATTCCATAATCCGAAACCTCTGTAGAATAGGGCTCCGTAATTTGAAAAACACCTGCACGCGCTTCTCTTAATTTACCCAATTTGGTATTTCCGCTCCCGGTAATATTTTTTGCATAAAACCCGGCACGACAATTACAGATCATACAGGAATTAGAATACGGCGAAGATGTGGCTCTACCCCAGCGCTCAATTCTAAAAAAATCAGTTGCTTCCCAAAGCTCGCATCTTCCGGTTATTCAATTTTTTTATTCCCGATAAAATAAATGTTAGTTATTCCATCAGAATCATCTTCCGTGTTGTGGAATACGATCCCGACTTTATTTTAAAAAAGTAAACGCCTGCCCCTAATTTCTCCCCTTGGTCATTTTTGCCGTCCCAGGTAATAGAATATTCACCCAAGATAGGCTGGGGATCTAAAAGGCGGCGCACTAATTGCCCCTTCACATTATAGACAGCCACAGTAGTTAGACTGTGGTCTGCCCCCTGTTTCAGGGTTAAAGTAGTATTGTCCCGAAAAGGATTAGGATAACATGATACCTCTACGGGAACTACTGGCGCCACGTCATCGTTATTGGCCACGGGCGGACCAACGTGCAAGCGATAAATACAAGCATTAAAGCTTATATATATGTACTCGTCCCAATAAACTATGCCGTAAATCTGTCCAGATTGATCTGGCATCTCCGCTGGCAATACCAGCCACTGCCAGCTTGCCCCGTTATTAAGTGAACGGACAATCCCGGGATATAAGTCGTTACTATCAACACGAATACTACCAATCGCATAAATATTCCCGTTAATACCCGTCATGCCATTAGGAGTCAACGACCCACAGGCGTTAAAATCAGCACCCAGCTGACTGACATCTGAATTAGTCCAAGATATGCCCTGGTCATCAGAATATACTAAAGATGGATAAGCTATAGTTATTATTCTAGACCCGCTGACTATTATATGCACGATACAACTTATTAGATCTGGTGGATCTGTCCCCTCTTGCCAGGTCTGACCATCAGGACTGGTAATTATAAATGGAGATAATCCTCGTCCCACGGCCTTTAAGTTGGGCTGAAAATCAGCACACGTCGGCCAACTGCTCTCTGACTCAAAAACAATACTCCAGTCTTGGCCGGCATTTGTGGTTTTATAAATCCTGATGTCCCAAAAATCAAACTGCATCACCACATAACCCTCCTGGGGAGAAACGAACTGAATATGTTTTAACCAACATCTGTTTCTTTCCAGTTGATAAGTTCGGGTCCAGCTCTGACCGCCATTAACAGTTTTATAGAGCACTGACCTATACAAATTATTATCTGACAACACAAAACATCCACAGCAATAGCCAACCGCCGAGGTTAACATAAATGCTGAACACAGCCGAAGAGAGTCACAGTTGGCCACCACATACTCCTGATAGTTCACACCGTCGGGAGATATAATAAAATAACGATTAGTAACTCCGTAAAACACACCTCCAGAGACCATGAGCATATGGGGAATCATTCCGGTTTGAGTGCAGTATTGCAACTCCCACACCGGACTTGCCATCACGGGTGAGGGCGCCATCGATATTATAAACCCTATAAGGGCTATAATTATGAGCCTAATTTGCGCGGTTTTCATGAAAACCTCCTAAATATTTAATTGTTAAAGATCTTATGTTATTATTATTAACACATAAAATAAGATTTGTCAATAGCTTTATATTATAGACGGCGGTTTGGTTAATGGTATCAAAATAGGGCTCGGTAAAATCAACTGTCTGTTTGCGTTTCTCGGTAATGGTTATGGAGGACGCGGCAATATCTATTTTATTTTGTGCCAAAGCTGAAAATAAATCGTCAAATTCAAACTTGCTAATCTGAAGTTGCATATTCAGTTTTTTGGCTATTCTTTTACATATTTCTATATCAATGCCTTTGAATTCACTACCTTCTTGATAAGTAAAAGGTGGATTTTCAGCATCGGTTCCTACCCTCAATATCTTCTTTTGTTTCGGAGAACAAGATAAAGAAAAGAAGGCAATCAGTGCGACACCCAAAGCAATAAATATCCTGCGTAATTTCATCTTCTTACCTTTACTATAAGGTTTTATATAAATTATAATCCCCCTCGGATAAATTACAAGTATTTTATCCGGAAAATCACAAGCAGGTTTGTGGAAAAAAATCTACTTTAACTTAAAAATAGCAGTTAAAGTAACGGAAATGCTTTTACTGCGAGTGCTGGTGTTATAAATTCCATAATCCGAAACCTCTGTAGAATAGGGCTCCGTAATTTGAAAAACACCTGCACGCGCTTCTCTTAATTTTCCCAGTTTGGTATTTCCGCTCCCGGCAATTTCTTGAGCACGGGCAACTGCATCTTTGGTTGCTTCGGAAAGCAACTGTTTTTTCAAATCCGGCAGTTTAGTATAAAGATATGCCAGGTTGGAATTTAACAATAAGATTCCGCGTTCCGCAAAAAAATCCGGTTTTAATGCCAAGGTCTCAATTTTGGGTATATCGGAAGAGACCACAAAGATATTTTGATTCAAGGCATAACCAGTTGGATTGCCATAATTATCGTTAGTTTGATAACTATTTATGGGTTGGATGCTGATATCCTTTTCCGGAATTCCCTGTTCTTCAAGGTAATTCTTGAAAGCATTTACATCATTGCTCATTTTGTTGTAGCCATCTTTCAAACCATCATGGCTTACATTGCGTTGCATTGTGAGATTCCATTTTACCAAATCGGATTCAAAGAGTTTGCTGGCATATCCAACTACCCGTAAACTGGTTGGTGTTTGACGACTTTGCATAAAGAAATAGCCAAAAACCGTCAAACCGATGATAAAGGATAAACCAACAATTCCCCAGGTGCGGGCAACTACTTTATCCTTGGTGAAAATAAGCCAGATTATACCTGCCGCAATTGCGATACAGATGATTACTAATAGTGCTGTGATCATTTTTTGCTCCTTAAAACTTAAAAATATGGAGAATGCTCTTTATCGGGAATAATATCCACCCAGCGTTTTTTCCCATCAAAGTGGAATTCCAATTTCAATGTCTGATAGGGTAAAAGATCATTTACCAAAAGAGGCCATTCAATAACGGTTATTCCTTGTTCCAAGATATCAAACAAACCCAGGCAATATATTTCTTCTTTATTTCTCAGACGGTATAGGTCTAAATGATACAGGGGAAGGCGTCCACCGGAATATTCCTTCATTAAAACAAAAGAAGGACTGTCTATTTCTTCTTCAATTCCCAGTGCCTTGCCAAGCTGTTTTACAAAGAAGGTTTTGCCGCTACCCAAATCGCCAAAAAGAGTTATAATATCCCCTTCCTTTAATAACGGTGCAAGGTATTTGGCAAGGTCTATAGTGTCCTGCTCAGTAGATAAGTTTAGGGTTTTCATCTCAGCTTAAAAAGAAGGAAGAATGAATATAGTGAGATGGAGAATTTGTCATTCCTACGAAAGCAGGAATCAAAATATCTGCAATTCCCCTATCAAACCTATCGGAAAAGAGAAAAGAAAAAGTTTGCCAAGGTCTTACCTTTGGGTAACGGCATTTTGATAGGGAAAGCATACTGTTAATAAACATTTTCTGTGTATTCTACCTTTAATCTCTTTTCTCTTCGTCAGGAGTCATATATTTTTACACCTAAATCACGGAGGACAGTGTTCCTCTGTGACAAAGAAAGATTTGGAATTTGCGGAGCTCCGGCTATACAATTTTTCTGCACTTCTGACTTCATTTTACATTTTATCTTTCTTTCCCGTCACGCGTCCTCTTCGCTAAACTAATTTGAGATAAGGGTTAAAGATATATAAGCGATGACGACTCCTGACTTCCTTCATTCTACATTCTTTCTCTTTATAAACAACTATCTTCTTTTGGTGCGGCAGGTAGCAATCGGTAGAATCATTTCTTCCATAGAGACACCACCGTGTTGAAAAGTACCGTTAAACTGTTTCTGATATTGATGATAGGCATTGGGATACACGAAATAGTAATCATCCTTGGCAAAGATAAAGTTATCCACAATGCTTTTGGAGGGCAGTCCAAAGTCCCCGGGTTTTTTTACAAACAGAGCGTGGCGTTCATTCACGGAAAGATTTTTTCCTTCTTTATAACGGACTGTTATGGATGTTTCTTTATCACCGATTACTTGAGTTGCACGGTTCACTTTTATAGAACCGTGGTCTGTAGAAAGAATTACAATCGCATCTTGTTTGGCAATCTGTTTCAAAGCTTCATAGAGCGAAGAATGCAAAAACCAGTGTTTGGTAAAAGCACGCAGACCTTCTTCATTGGGAATGGTTTCCTGTAGAATTTGATCCCGACTGCGATGATGAGCTAACAGATCAAGGAAGTTATAAACCAGAACAATGAGATTTTCCTTGTTCCAAGTTTCAATTTTGCGCAGGACAAAATTGCCTTCTTCCATATTGAAGATTTTTACATACTTGCTGGTAGGATCAAGTTTAAAGCCAAGCTCTTCAATATGTTCATCCAGCAATTGATGTTCATTGCGATTACGGCTGTTATCCATTTCACTGGAAGTTACCCAATAATCGGGAAAGCGTTTAGCAATATCAATAGGCATTAAACCGCTGAAAATGGAATTTCTGCTATAGGGAGTGGCAGTTGGCAAAATGGAATAGTAGAGGTCAAGTTCTTCTTCAAAAAGTTCCTTGATGTAGGGTTGAATAGCCAGATACTGATCCAGACGCATACAATCAATGATAATAAAATAGATAGGCAGGTTTTCTTCAAAGTGCGGAGCTATGTATTGGGAAATAAGGTCAAAACTTAAATTGGGGCGTTCATCACTTTTCAGCCAGTTACCATAATTGCGTTCTACATAGTTGGTAAATTCAGTATTACAGTTGCGTTTTTCCAGAAAATGGGTTTGGCGTAAACCTTCATCGTTAACCTGATCTATTTGTAATTCCCAATAGCTCAGTTCTCGGTAAATTTGGCTCCATTCATTCCAATCGGGATTGGCAAAAAGTTTTTGATTCAGTTCTGCAATATAGCGGGTATATTGTTGACCTATTTGATTGGCACGAATTTCATCTGCTTGGAAAATCTTTTTGATAGCCATAATAATCTGATTGGGATTGATGGGTTTAATCAAATAATCCGAAATTTGAGAAGCAATTGCCTTATCCATCAAGCCCTCTGCTTCACTTTTAGTAACCATTACAATAGGCAAGGCAGGATTGATACGCTTAATTTCCTGTAAAGTTGCCAAGCCATCCAAGCCGGGCATCATTTCGTCTAAAATAACGAGGTCATATTTATTCTCTACTACCTTTTCAATAGCGTCGGTTCCATTATTACAGGTTTCAACATTATATTTTCTCTCTTCCAGGAAGAGAATAAAGGGTTTGAGAAGGTCTATTTCATCGTCAACCCAGAGTATTTGCATTTGTTTCATTGGATTTTACTCCTTTTTGTTTTGTGTTTCAAGTTCAAAGAGGCGTTGGCGCTCTTTAATGATCTTTTTAATGTTGTCCAGATCGGCATCTTGAAAATAAAGGGCGAGCTTGAAATTAAGCTCTTTGCGGGAACAATTGAACCATCCTGTCATCTTCTCCCAAAATTGTTCAATATAGACCTCTTTCAGGTCTATGTTTGATTCTTTTTCTTTTTGTTTCAGTTCTTTTATGTGTTCGCGGAGTTCCTTAAAAGGCATTTCTTCCGCTTTGTGAATCCATTCATCACGCACATTCCAGTCCGCATTTTTCATAAAGGGTTTAATCATCTGCAGACGATCAAAACCGATTTCTTTAACCTCGGTTTCGTCTATATCCATTTCTTCAATAAACAGATCAAAGGTAGACATAAGTTTTCCTGCCAGGGTTCCGGAAAGTTGATATTCCATTTCCACAAAGTCCTTAAAATTCTCATAGCCCTTATAAAGGTATAATTTTGAACGCTTGATTTCGGAAAGCAACTGACCGAGAGAGATAAAGTTATCTTCCAGTTTATCTTTCAGATTGGCAAGTGCATTAAATTTTTCTTCGGCACTCATTGCCTCAGGTGGCACTGTTTTTGGGGGCATCTTTTTATCCTTCTTTATTGTTGAATGAGGGGGTAATAAATATTTTCAGGAGCGGGGAAAACTCCGTTTTTAACTTCCTGGGAAAAATTTTCCACCGCTTCTATAATATTATTATTCAAATCGGCATAGCGTTTTACATATTTTGGCTGGAGATCTGAATAACCAAGCAGGTCGTGATAAACTAAAACCTGTCCATCGGTAAATCTTCCGGCTCCGATTCCGATTGTGGGAATGCTTACCGTTTCAGTTATTTCTTTGCCTAAAAGTTCAGGAATGCCTTCCAGAACAAGCATAAAGGCACCTGCTTTGGCAACTTCCTCTGCTTGCTTTAATAGTTCTTCCTGTTCAACCGGTTTCTTTCCCTGAACTTTATATCCGCCAAATTTACGAATGGACTGTGGTGTTAAACCTAAATGGGCACAAACAGGTATTTCCATATCCACAATGGCTTTTATAGCATCAATACGAGATTTTGAGCCACCTTCCAGTTTAACGGCATTAACTTTACCTTGCACAATAAGCTTTCCTGCATTTTGCCTGGTTTGCTTTTCGGAAAGATGAAAGCTAAGATAGGGCATATCAGCTATAATAAAAGAATCCGGTGCACCCCTACGAACTGCAGAACAATGATAAATCATATTTTCCAAAGTTACCTGCAGGGTATCTTCATAGCCCAAAACTACCATCCCCAAAGAATCACCTACTAGGATGATATCTACGGAAGTGGCAGAAACACATTTTGCCATCGCATAATCGTAGGCAGTAAGCATACAGATTTTTTCTTGGTGATGTTTCATTTCCTTAAAAACAGCAATATCTGTTTTATTATTCTTGACTTTGGTCATTATCGGGACCTTCTCCTTCCCTATCTTCTATTTCAGAACTTGCACGGCTTGCATCTTCATCAAAAAGATTATCACCAGCATAAGTTCCCCTGTTAATCATTAAATCATAAATAACACTGCCATTATTATACCAGCCCAGAAAACGCCCTTGTAAATAACCATTTACAAAATTGGCACTCATTTGGGGACTGCCATCAGGATACCACATCAGCATAGGACCGTTCTGTTTACCTTTTACAAAAGTTGCTGCCCGTTGTAAAAAACCATTGGGATAGCGTTCTATGGCAATTCCTGTGAAGGGTTTATCTTTATAAAGATAAATACTGTCTTGCAAAACAAGTTCCTTAAAAGGAACCGCATTTTTCGGTTCCTTCCAAGTTTTAACCTCTAAATATTCTTCACTTTTATTCTGTGCAAAGGCAGTGCCAAAAGCAAGGGAAAATATAAAAATGAATAGCAATAAAGGCATTACCGGGCAGTTTATGAAGCCGGTTTTTTTGGGGACACAGGATAAGGAACACATATTATTTATCACTTGAGGACACATTTTTATCTCCGATAGGTTAGTCAATCTTTTTCTTCTCTTTTTAACTGAAGCTTTTTATTATATAAGATAAACCAAATTATCTTAAAGTCAACCAGAAGGTTGATGTCCTCATCAACCACAAAACGACAGGAATGTTGTTCTTCCGGAGTTTTTTTCCTTGACCTAATAAATCACTATGTAAAAATTGCTTTATGGTGAAGAAACTAAAAATATTGGGTATTGAATATGCCCTCTGGTTATACATAGTTGCCTGTATCTGCTGGTTTTTATTTCGGGTTTTCAGTATTTCCGCCAGTAGCTATATTATTTTTATCAGTCCGTTATTCATAGCATTTCTTTTGTCTCAATGCAAAAATAATATAGGAGCAAAAATAATCATCTCGGAAGAGACAGGTTCACTGTGGAAGATTGAGCTGGCAATAGTAATCCTTATTACTTTCATTATGGCTTGGGTAATTGTAGATGTAAAGCCAATCGCGTTTTTTACTCAGGCAGCCAATACAAAGTCCATTATCAGTGGAATATTTAACCCGAATTTGAGACAGCTTGTTCCGATGCTTAGTGCTTTAGTAGAAACTATTTATCTGGCTTTACTGGCAACCGTTTTTGCTATTCCTTTTGCTTTTGTGCTTTCCTTTTTTGCTGCCAAGAATCTGATGTTCAGTTCTTTTATCGGCAGGATAGTGTATATTATTATCCGAACGATTTCTACTGTCTTCAGAAGTATTGAAGCAATTGTGTGGGCAATTATTTTTTGTGTTTGGGTTGGTATTGGTCCTTTTGCCGGAATGTTAGCTTTATGGATACATTCCATAGCTGCTTTGATAAAATTATACAGTGAGCAGATTGAAAATATTGATCCGGGTCCTGTGGAAGCCATAAAAGCAACGGGTGCTTCAACTTTACAGGTATGGCGTTATGGAGTTACTCCTCAAATTTTGGCACCCTATTTGGCTTTTACAATTTACCGTTGGGATATGAATATCAGAATGGCTACAGTTGTAGGTTTTGTAGGTGGCGGAGGAATTGGTTTGGCTTTATATCAGGAACAGCAAATGCTTGCCTGGAGAAATGTAGGTTTAATAATGTGGTTAATTGCTTTAATTGTTTGGGTAATGGATATGTTAAGTGGTTACCTTCGTTCCAAACTTGTTACCTATTAGGAGATTGCAGAATGAATAATTTTAATCCGGTTGAACTGTTAATCAAAAAGCGTGATGGTTATTCTCTTGCTCCGGCGGAAATTTCCTGCTTCGTAAATGCCTATTTAAAAGGAGAAATTGCCGATTACCAAATGAGCGCTTTTTTAATGGCTTGTTTTCTGCAAGGTCTGAATAAACAGGAAATAGAGGCATTAACCAAGACCTATATTGATTCCGGAGGCACTATTAGTTTTGCAGAAGGTCTGCCTGTTGCCGATAAACATTCTACCGGAGGCGTAGGAGATAAAATCAGTTTAATGCTGGCTCCTATTGCCGCTTCTTTAGGATTGATGGTGCCAATGATTTCAGGACGCGGTTTGGGTCATACAGGCGGTACTTTAGATAAACTGGAATCCATTTTAGGATTTAGAACTTCCTTTTCTCTGCAGGAATTTAAGGAGCTGGTAGAAAAACATAGTTTTGCTTTAGCAGGTCAATCTGAGGAACTTGTTCCTGCCGATAAAAAAATATATGCCTTAAGAGATGTTACCGCTACGGTAGAAAGTCCGGGTTTGATTACTGCCAGCATAATGAGCAAGAAAATTGCCGAAGGGGCAAAGCATCTGGTTATTGACTTAAAAATAGGCAGCGGTGCTTTTATGCCTAATATCAATAAAGCAAAAGAACTGGCTGAATTATTGATGACAACAGGAAAAAGTTTCGGGCAAAAAGTGACCGTGGTCTTTTCCAATATGAATTCTCCTTTGGGACACGCTGTGGGAAATGCTTTGGAAATGATTGAGGCAATTGAATACCTGAAAGGAAACTATTTACCCGATACTTATGAACTTACTACTGTTTTAACCGCTCAAATGCTCATCAGCACTGGCAAGGCAAAGGACTTTGAACAGGCAAAAAAGATGATTGATGAAGCAGTTGTCAGCGGAAAAGCACTGGAAAAATTCCGGGAAATAATTATTGCTCAAGGGGGAGAACCAAAAGTGCTGGAGGATTATTCCCTTTTTGCCTCTTCACCTGTAATTTATCCCATCATAGCTAAACAAAATGGTTGGGTGCATAAAATTGACTCCAGGGCTATTGGCTATGCCTTAGTTCATATCAAAGCAGGCAGAAAAAAAGTTACGGACACCCTTGATTATGGAGCCGGTGCTTTACTTTATCCTAAAATTGGCGATGCAATAAAACAAGGAGAAAAAATAGGAGAAGTGCATTGTGCCTCTAAAAATGAGGCGGAAAAAGTAGCAGAACTAATTTTGAATGCCTATAAAATAGCGGATACCCAAAAAGATAAAGAAGACCTCATCCTGGAAATCGCTTTATCTGAAGAATAAATCATATTAGAAAGGAAAAGTCGTTTGTCATTCCTGCAAAAAAAGTAATCTCTTTGTCATTTCTGGGCAAGTAGGAATCCAGATAAAATATTACAAATTGACTGCTTTTTCAAGACGATAACTATTCATTTATATAAAAGCTGTAAAAATAATTTGCTTTTTCCCTGCTCTTGCTATATAATATAAATAGCACAGTATTAGGAGGTTAATATGACTGCCAAACGTTTTTACATCGCCGTTTTAATGGGGATCATATTGGGAATTATTGCCTGCTTAATAGCAGGAGGAGTAAGCCCTGACCCCTTAGCTAAGAAAGTGCTTGCCAATATTTTCGTAAGCCGTGTTTTAATTGGTTTTGTGATTGGAATTAGTGCCTGGAAAATGGGCTGGTTTTTACATGGAGTTTTAATGGGACTGATTGTTGGCTTGCCTTTTTCCTTAAGTGCTATGGCTATGCAAGTTCCAGGTATGGGGAAATGGGGAATATTTTTCCTGACTTGGGCTTTGGGAGTTGTATACGGATTTATCATTGAGCTGGTAACCAGCGTTTTCTTTAAGGCAGAACAACCCTCGGCAAAATAGATAGCGAATTTAGTTCATTTCCCCAAGAGTAGCCAGAGGAAGCCATTCCTCCGCAAAAAAATCACTAAAAAAGCGGAGCTTCAGCGAGCTGGCTACAAAAAAAATTTGGATTGACAAAAATCACGACCTTAAAAATTAGGTATTCTTGAAAAGTGTTCCGGAATAGCTCAGCGGTAGAGCGGGTGGCTGTTAACCACTAGGTCGGGGGTTCGAACCCCTCTTCCGGAGCCACTTTTTTTATAACCGGAATGTAAGTGTTGGATAAGTGGTGCAATCAAAAAAAGAGTATTAAGGAGACAAAAATGCTAACTGTAAACGAATATTTTGAGGGCAAAGTAAAGTCCATTGCTTTTCAAAACGAACAAGGCAACTTCACCGTAGGAGTAATGGATATTGGGGAATTTGAATTTGGCACTAATACAATTGAAAGAATGACCGTTATTTCCGGAGAACTTACCGTCCAATTACCCGAAGAAGAAACCTGGAAAAAATTTACTTCCAACGAAACATTCACCGTTCCTGCCCATAAAAAATTCCGGGTAAAAGTGCAAGAACAAACAGCATATCTTTGCCGTTATGAATATTAAGGATTAATAAAATGAAAAAATATGTATTTATCACATTGGGATTGTTGGCGTTAGCTTTCTGTTTCGCAGAGGAATCACCGGTCACTTTATACCTGCAAAATCAAAATCTGGAGACCTATCAGCAGGCAGTTAATTATCTCATCAAAATTGATCAGGAAGGCGAAAGCGGAATGCAGGCAAAACTGAATCTTGCCTATATCGGCAATTTGGAATCTCTCCGGCTAATGGAATTGGCAAAAGCGGATATTGAGAATTTGAAACCCGGCGAACGCTTTGCCCTGGCAAATCTTTATCTGGAAATGGATAAATATGACGATGCTATTGATATTTATAATCTTTTGAACGAAGCAACACCAAAATGGAGCTGTCCCTGGCGTCATAAAGGAGAAGCCCTTTATAAAAGCGGAAATTATGAAGCCGCTAAAAAGTCACTGGAAATGGCAATTGAAACCAATAAAGAACATTACGATGCTTACCTCTGGTATGCCAAAACCCTCTACGAATTAAAGGACTATAGAAACGCTCTTAATGCTCTGGAAACCGCTTTTGACTTAACTGAAGAACTTGAAGATAGCGGATTTGATCAGGTAATTCCGGAAGAAGAAATCAATCAACTTTATCAGGAACTGCAGAAATTAACCCAAAATAAGTAATACCATTTCTGCCAAAAAATACATTGTCCTTCCTGAACAAGCAGGAATACAGAAATGTTTGTAAGTTTGAGAGGGTTGATAAGGTTGAGAAGGTTGAGAAGGTTGAGAAGGTTGAGAAGTTTGAGAGGGTTGATAAGATTGAGATGCTCTCTGCCCTCAGCTCTCTGCCCTCTGCAAAAAAAGCCCGGAGGGCGACGCAATGATAGCGATGGTGGCGTAAGCTCCTCGTTGAAAAAGGTTTAGAAGGTTGAGAAGGTTGAGATTTCATCAAAGCCCGGAGGGCGACACAATGATAGCGATGGGTGCGTTAGCCCCTCGTTAAATGTAAGCCCCGACTTCTTTTTTCTTTTCTTCTTCCCATTTTCCAAAAGCCCCAAAGGGCGACACAATCATAGCGATGGTGGCGTAAGCCCCTCGTAAAAAATTAAGAAACAACCATCTATCTTTTTCCACTGTTCCCCTGAATAAATATCCTGAAAATCCCTGTTACCCCATTCCTCAAGGAGCTAATAAATCTTGATAGTTATTTGCTTGATACATAGTAAATTCTGTAACGACTCCGTAACACTTCCGTAACACTTCCGTTGTTTCGTTACAGAGTTGTTACTTGGTTGTTACTTTGTTATAAGAAGATGAAGCAAGCTGAAAAAGATAATAAATTAAAGGCGAAGCAATTAACAGGAGTGCGGTAAATGATAATATTCTTCCCTTTGGGTTAATCGGGATTCGGTAACTCCATAATGAAATAATATTATTTTTATATTTAATCTTCTTATTGAAGTAAAAATTATTAGTATCTGTCGTTCCTACGGAACTCTTTCTGATACAAGGTGTTATGTTGATTATTTACACTCATTTCGCCGGGTTAAAACCCGTCGTTAATACCTGTCGTTCCTACGGAACTCTCTCGGAAAAAAGGAGATATGTTGTTTGTATTTACTCTTTTCGCCGGGTTGAAACCTGTTGTTATTATCTGTCGTTCCTACGGAACTCTTTTTGACACAAGGAGATATGTTGTTTTTATTCACTCTTTGCAGCGGGTTAAAACCCTTCTATATTATCTGTCATTCCTACGGAACTCTTTCTGACACAAGGAGATATGTTGTTTATTTACACTCTTTGCGCCGGGTTGAAACCCTTCTATATTATCTGTCGGGGCTGTCTCACAACCTTCCAAAAGTCCATTTTTTGCCATTTTTAGGTATACAAAGATGTATCCTAAAGAGGAGATTGTTCCTTAAAATGACTTATATTTACTGTCTCAAAACTAAGTTTTAGTTTCGGGACAGCCCTATTGAAAAGAGAAAAATAAAGCCAAAAGACAAAAAATTTTTAATTTGCGCTTGACAGAATTTCGGCTATAATAATATTAGCACTCAATTGTATTGACTGCTAAGAAAACCAAAATAAAAATACTAAAATTATGGAGGAAAACAAGATGGCAAAACAAATGCAGTATGCACATGAAGCCCGCACAAGTTTAAAAAGCGGTGTGGATAAACTGGCTGATGCCGTAAAAGTTACCCTTGGTCCTAAGGGTAGATATGTTGTTTTGGACAGGAAATTTGGCTCTCCCACAATCACTAACGACGGTGTGACCATAGCCAAAGAAATTGAATTGGAAAATGAATACGAAAATATGGGTGCTCAACTCTGCAAAGAAGTTGCAGAAAAAACCCATGACACAGCTGGTGATGGAACTACAACAGCTACAATTTTAGCCCAGGCAATTATTGAAGAAGGTCTGAAACATGTAACTGCCGGCGTTAATCCGATGTATCTGAAACGCGGTTTGGAAAAGGCAACTAAAGTTGTAGTGGATAAAATCAGAGAATTCAGCAAGGAAATCAAGAGCAGTGAAGAAATTGCACAAATTGCTGCTATTTCAGCTAATAACGATCCTGAAATTGGAGCTCTGATTGCGGAAGCTATGGATAGTGTTGGTAGAGAAGGCATTATCAATATTGAAGAGGCAAAATCCATTGATACCGGTATGGAAAAAGTGGAAGGAATGCAGTTTGATCGCGGTTATATCTCTCCCTATTTTGTGACTAATGCAGAAAAGATGATTGCCGAACTGGAGGATTCCTTTATCCTGTTATACGACAAGAAAATAACCGCTCTCAAGGAACTGCTTCCCATTCTGCAGGAAGTTTCTCAAAATGGACGTCCCCTGCTTATTATTGCAGAAGATATTGAAGGTGAGGCACTTGCCACATTAGTAGTGAATAAACTGCGTGGTGTCCTAAATGTGGTTGCTGTTAAAGCACCCGGTTTCGGTGATCGCAGAAAAGCTATGCTGGAAGATATTGCCGTTTTAACTGGTGCAACTTTAATTTCTGAAGAAATGGGAAGAAAACTTGATAGCGCTACAATGAGCGATCTGGGACGCGCTAAAAAGATTATTGTGGAAAAAGAAAATACCACTATCCGCGAAGGAGCTGGCAATCCTGAAGAGATTGAAGGTAGAATTAAACAAATAAGAGCTCAAATTGAAGAGACAACTTCCGATTACGATAAAGAAAAATTGCAAGAACGCCTTGCCAAACTTTCCAGCGGAGTTGCCGTCCTCAGAATCGGTGCTGCTACCGAGACAGAAATGAAGGAAAAGAAAGCTCGCGTAGATGATGCTCTCCATGCTACCCGGGCTGCTGTTGAAGAAGGTATTGTTCCCGGTGGTGGAATTACTTTAATTCAAGCCGCTAAAGCCCTAAAACAATTAAAAGGCCTTTCCTACGAAGAAAAAATGGCTGTGGATATTTTGTCTAAAGCACTGGAAAAACCAGCTTATCAAATTGCCGCTAACGCAGGAGAAGAAGGCGCTGTAGTTGTTGAAAAACTGAAGAGCTTTCGCGATATCCATATGGGATTCAATGCTATCAATGGACAATTTGAAGACCTCTTCAAAGCCGGAATTATTGACCCCGCTAAGGTTGTTCGCTCAGCTATCCAAAACGCTGCTTCCATTGCCGGTTTGATGTTAACTACGGAATGCATTATTACCGATATTAAAGAACCTGAGCCAGCTGTCCCTATGCCCAATCCTAATATGGCTGATATGTATTAATATAATCCCGTCTAAAATAAAGAAAAGGGCTTTTCCGAAAAGGAGAAGCCCTTTTTGGATGAACGGTTGAAGGGGAAAAGGTGAAACAGGGGATAGAAAAAGAAAAGGCGAACTTATTATAATAAAATCCACGAAATCTGCGTGCTAAATCGTTATGAGTCCTCACTGCCAAATAAAATTGAGGGATGTGTAAAATTATTGAAGGTAGTGACGACTCCTGACTTTTTCCCTCTCCAGACCTCTTAACCTCCAGGCCTCTCTACTAACAAAAACATTGACAATAACTTATCATTAAATAAGAAAGCAATTATAGAAATTTAAGTATGGGAAAAACAAGATGAAACCTTTTAAGCCGGAAAAGCTTCCTCTTTCCTGTATTGATTGGGAAAGACAGATAAGTTTTATTAGCCAAGCTCATAATTTGTTAGGTAAATATGAAGGGATGTTACAAACAATGGTAAATCCCAATCTGTTATTATCTCCTCTCACTACTCAGGAAGCAGTTTTATCTTCTAAAATTGAAGGCACACAGGCAACTTTGGATGAGGTCTTGCGCTATGAAGCAAATCCTAAAATGACACTATCTCCTGAAAAAAATGCTGATATTCAAGAGATATTAAATTATCGGAAAGCAATTAGTTATGCAGTTGAGCGGTTAAAATCCATACCTCTATCCTTAAATTTGATCAAAGATGTCCATTCCATTTTGATGAACAGCGTTAGAGGAATGAATAAAACTCCGGGAGAATTTAGAAAAGTTCAAAATTACATTGGTCCTCCAGGTGCAGATATTTCCCAGGCAACCTATATCCCTCCCTCTCCCGAAGAGGTGATGCCTGCTATGGATAATCTGGAAAAATACATCCATTATGAAGAAAAAGATACAATCGTTCAATTGGCAATAATCAAAGCACAATTTGAAATAATCCACCCTTTCCTGGATGGAAATGGAAGAATAGGAAGAATTCTCATCCCTCTCTTTCTGTTCTATAAAAATATCATAAGTAAGCCGGTATTTTATTTAAGCACTTACCTGGAAAAACATAGAGATGAGTATTATCAGCATCTGAATAATGTTACTGCAAAAAATGACTGGAACGGATGGATTTCTTTTTTCCTGAAAGCAGTTATTGAACAAGCAAAAATGAATATTGAAAAAGCAGGAGCTATCCAAAATTTGTATGATCAAATGAAAATTACAATTCCTGAAATTACTGGTTCCAAATATTCAATGCAGCTGACTGAAGCGCTTTTTATATCACCGCTTTTCAGTATTAACGGTCTTTCCATAGCTTCAATGATTCCTAAAGCAACCATCATAAGAATAGTAAATATATTAAAAAATAAGAAAATCGTGATAGAAATCCAAAAGAGCAGAGGACCAATGCCAGGATTGTTTATGTTCAAAGCTCTTTATAACATTGTTAAATAAATGTATAACTAACAATAAATAAATAATATAGAGTGTTTGTGCCTCATCTTTAGTGTTTTATGCAACACAAAACACCTTGTCTATATTCTATGACACACAAGCGCTGTATTTCATTCTCTCTCAAGTTGTTGTGATAAAATAGCAGAAAAGGTGGAATTGGTTAACAGGTGAAAGGGAAAGGTGAAAAGGTGAAAAGGTGAAAAGGTGAAACACTGAGTTAACATCGTAAATGACGGAAAAAGGGTTGAGAGGGTTGATAAGGTTGAGAGGGTTGAGAAGTAAAGAAATAAAGAACTCAAGACCTCAAGACCTTTTAACCTCTCTACTTTCTATCTCCTCTTCCCAAATTTTCCTTGCCAAAAAACCTTATTCAGTATATGAGGATTAAAAATAAACAGGAGGAAAAAATGTCAGACATACTTTACATTATCGGACGCGAGATTTTAGATTCACGCGGAAATCCAACAGTGGAAGCAGAAGTTCATTTAGATAGTGAGATTATGGCAATAGCAGCAGTTCCCAGCGGTGCATCTACCGGTGAACGCGAAGCCATAGAACTTCGTGATGGCGATAAAAAACGCTACGGAGGCAAAGGTGTCTTAAAAGCAGTTAGCAATATAGACAATATGAGTGATGAATTATGGGGAACTGATTCATTATTGCAGGGTCAAATTGATAAAATTATGATTGATATGGATGGAACTCCTAATAAAGCCAAACTGGGTGCTAATGCTATTTTAGCTGTTTCTATGGCTGTTGCCAGGGCTTCCGCTTTGGAATTGAATATTCCTTTATATCGTTATCTGGGAGGTGTTAATGCCAAAACCCTTCCTGTACCAATGAGCAATATTCTCAATGGTGGTGCGCATGCAGATAACAATGTTGATATTCAGGAATTTATGATTATGCCTTTGGGTGCAAAAAGTTTCCAACAAGCGCTACAAATGAATGCTGAGGTTTTTCACTCCCTGAAGGCAATTCTTAAAAAACGCGGTTTAGTAACTTCCGTTGGAGATGAAGGTGGTTTTGCACCTAATCTGGCATCCAATGAAGAGGCCTTTATCGTAATTGTAGAGGCAATTAAGACAGCAGGTTACATTCCCGGAAAAGATATTTACCTGGCTATTGATGCTGCTGCCAGCAGTTTTTATAAAGACGGAAAGTATCTTTTTGAAGGGAAAAAAGTTAGCAGCGATGCAATGATTAAATATTACGAAAGTATGATTGCCAAATATCCTATTTGCTCAATTGAAGATGGCTTGGCAGAAAATGACTGGACTGGCTGGAAAAAAATGACTGCCAAATTGGGCAGTAAAATTCAAATTGTAGGTGATGATGTTTTCGTTACCAATCCCAAAATTATAGCCAAAGGCATTAAAGATAATATCGCCAATAGCGTTTTGATTAAATTGAATCAAATCGGAACCGTTACCGAGACCATAGATGCCATAAATATGGCTCATAAATCAGGTTGGACAACCGTTGTAAGTCACCGTAGCGGTGAAACGGGAGATACTTTTATTGCCGATTTGGCTGTTGCTTTAAATACAGGTCAAATCAAAACCGGTTCTATTTCCCGCAGCGAACGTATTGAAAAATATAATCAACTCCTACGCATTGAAGAAGAATTAGGTGAGGCAGCTTATTTCCCAGGAAAGTCAATAATAAAACAACTATAAGATAAAAAAACCTTGCCGGAGCTGTTATAATTGACAGCTCCGGTTTGGTATTGAACAAGCAATTATTTTACTATTGGGTATAGTTTTCAGATTGTAAAGACATTTAGTTTATCCGAAAACAATGCAGTTTAGGAAAAATGGGTTGGTAAATTCATTCTTTGCCAAAAAGTTCACAAAACTCTGAAAAATAAATGCTCTCAATTTATGGCAAATCTGAATTCAGCAAACCAAATACCTAATTTCACTTTTTACTATTTAATACTCCTCGTAGTGTAAATTCTCTGGACAAGAACAACCACTTCCCTACAATGAATAATATGAGTATAAAAAAGATGCGCAACATAGATAAAAAGCAGAAACATAGTCGTCTTAGAATTAGTTTTCAGACCTCTGTAACAGAAGGTATTTTTGCTCAGATTTACGGAAACCTGTCTGCAATCGGTTCTTCCTTTATTGTAAAGCTGATGGTAATTTTGGGTGCTTCACCAATGCACTACAGTTTATTAAGCGCTATAGGACAGGTTTCTGCTCTTTGGCAACCTTTGGGAATAGCTATTACTCATAAACTGAAGGAACGTAAATCTGCCTGTATTAAAATTACTGCTATAGGCAGGTTTTTGACCATTTTTTTAGGGCTGTCTTTGCTGTTTAATAATCATTTACAGGGAATCTGGTTTGTGCTTATACTGCTATTTTTTAGTGCAGGTTTACAATCTTTGGGAGCAAATATCTGGATTGCCTGGATAAGTGATTTGATTCCTCTTTCCATTCGGGGACGCTTTTTCTCCAGGCGCAATCAAATTTTGATTGGAATAGGATTGATAGTAAGTTACATAGTCAGTTTTCATATAGACCTTTTTGAATCCGCCAAAGGTGCTTTCAAACTTGGCTACATAAAGCTTTTGAGAGCAGAGAAATTCTTTCTTCCTCAAAATCAGCCCTTGTTTTTAGCCGGGGTTTTTGTGTTTGCTTCTCTTATTGGTTTAATTGGTTTATTTTTTCTAAACCGTCAACCTGAAAGACCCTTGCGTCCTGTTCCTGAACAGCGTTTACGGGAGCGTTATTCAGCTCCCTTTAAGGATAAAAACTTCCGTCTGCTTTCCGTTTTTGGTATTTGGTGGATGTTAGCCATTGGTGTAGGCAGTCCTTTTTGGGGACCTTTTATGATGAAGAAACTTTCTATGAGTTTGTTTGAAATCCAAATCTATAATACTTTGAGTGTGTTTTCCTCACTTTTATCTTATCAATTCTGGGGTCGCTTTATAGATAAAAATGGCAATAAAACAGCTATGCAGATTTGTATTGCCTTGGGAGGATTAAATCCTATGTTGTGGCTTTTTACCAGTGCTGGAAACTATTCCATTTTGTGGCTGGAAGCACTAAGTTCGGGTTTTATGTGGGCTGGAGCAGGAATTATAACTACCAATTTTATTCTTTCCGTAGCTGAAAAAGGGAAAGAACAGGTTTATTCGGGAATTTACGGAGCCATAACCGGTTTGGCAATGATGTTTTCAACCCTTGCCTGTGGTATTTTTTATCCTTCCTCACTCACAATTGGTAAAAAGATTTTAGAACCGGAACAGGTGATTTTCGGTGTAGGTGGAATTATGCGTTGGCTAAGTTTTATTCCTTTGTTTTTTGTGGTGGAAAAAAGGACTGTACCTCTTCCTCAAGCATTAGTTTCTCTTTTCCAGAAAAAAACGAATAGGTCGCTTAAGAAATAATTGAACGATTTACTCTTCTATGTCAGGAGGAGGGACAGTTTGTTCTTCATAAGGAGCTTCAATTATTACCTGAGGTGCTTCTTCTACTCTGATTTCATGATAGAAAATTGCATTAGCAGTGTAAATGTAACTGCCCAACCACAGGAAACCTATGCCGAACGATAAGACACTAAGTAATATCCAACCAATAAAAGAAAGCTCCAGCAAAAAAAGGTCTGTTTTATGACCTCTCATCATTTCTTTGCGGGCTTTAATTGCTTCATTGGCTGAAAGATTTGGATTATCCGCCATTATGAAAAAAGTCATTGCATAGGAAAATGAGGCAATGATTCCAGGAATAATCAAAAGTAAAGACCACAAAAACACATAAATGAAGATTAATAATCCTGCCGTTAAACTACGAGTAAAATCCTTAAAACCTGCAAATATCATTTCTACACTAATTTCTTCACCGCGAACCAGTTTGAGAAAAATAATTGCCATTCCCAACGCTAAAGGTCCTGAAATAAGGAGAGAAACAACCGAACCAAGATAAGGAATGGCAGAAACTCCTAAATTAATAATCGCTAAAATAAGAAATATCAAAGCACAGGGATTGTTCCATTTCCCTTTTAAATACTCTCTGGCATTATAACGAATTTCATTATAGGTTAGCATAATCACCTCACTATTTTCTTTTCTTTATCCTTTTTTGTAGAGGCAACTTAAGTCAAGTTATTTTTTGGAGTATGACAAAAAATGTAACCGCTCACAAATATCACAGATTACACAGATAAAAATAATTGTTTCCCGCAGATTTCGCAGCCCAAAAATAAGGATTCCGAATTTGTTCTTAGTTCTTCGCTAATAATAAAAAATAACGCGCAAAAAACAAATCCAATTAATCCAGTCAATTCATTTATCTGTGTTCTCTTATTCAATCAACGAAAAAAACTTTGCACTCCCGCACTACGAACTAAGAACTATAAAATCACCCTCTCATAAAACTATTTTAAAGATATGCTATTATCTAATAAAAATCATAATTAAAAGAAGATATTAAGTCCTTTAACTATCCCTATTCTTTAGGATGAGTCCTAAACCATTCATTAACCCTATTTTGCACCTCTTGCTTTTGTTGATATGTCAGTTGATTTTCTATACTTTTTACCTCTTGTTCTGCATCAGTATAACCATTTCTGGAAGCAATTAGATACCAATAATAAGCTTCCTTATAGTTTTGTATTACTTCTTCTCCATTTTTGAGGTGTCCTGAAAATAGCGGACTAAAATTAAGGAGAAAGGAATGGATAAAGATTAAGTAGGGTTATTCTCATATATTGATGGCAAATTTAGAATATGAATTACTATTTAACTTATTTGCCTGCTAAATTTTAAATGGCTTTTCCATTATTAGTAATGAAATTTGTGTCATCAGAAGAGAAACAAACTAAAGAATTATATTTAACATCATACAAATTTGTGCTATTCATAAGGGCCCAGATTCCGAGTTTCTCAGCTTTTGCTTGAGCTGCTAATTTTCTAAAATAATGCAACTGTTCAAAGGAATACTTTTCATACTCCTGACTGAAACCCATTCTCATCATCTGAGCATTAACAAAAAGATTATCAGAAAAACGGTAGACATAGGCTAATAATCTGCCGAATTTATCCAGATGCATTGACTTTTCATTAAAATGGTCCAGTTGCAGATAGATAAATTGATTTAGAATTAATGAGCTAAGATAATCTTTCGCTTGATTGGCAAGATTTCTTAAAATAGGATTTTTTTCATTCATTTCAGGAGTGTCTATGCCTATCAATCTTACTCTAATTTCATGCGTGCCATCAGAAATAGTTATAGTATCACCATCATAGATTTTTATAACTTTAAATTTTGCCTTCTGAAGTTCAGTATTATTTAAAACAAAAATCTGATTTAAGGAATAACTGCCACTTTTAATCACTTTTTGAGAATCAAGAATAGATTGTGCTTGAGGTTGTTTATAGATAGCAATTTTATTCTGATCGGAAGAGTTATGAGTTTTACAAGAACAAACCAGCAAAAGGGAAAAAATTAAAAATAGTTCAATTAATCTTTGAGGATTCATCAAAATATTAAAATGAAAAGGTATTTTAGATTTATACATTATCTATTTATTTAGACATTATCTGTTGCATTGTTCCGATAAATTTGGGGACAATTCTTATTACTACTCGCCTATTTTTCTTATTAATGGTATTATCAGGTGTCGGCACTGCCAATTTTGATTCTCCAAAAGCAGCTGGAATCAAATCTATATCTGGATCTCTAAAAAAGTCATCTTCTTTAAATTCCTTAATCAAACTCAGTGAACGATCTAAAGATAATTTATAATTATAATTTTTATCTCCAACGGTATCTGTATGTCCTTCTATAATTATGCAATATCTTTTTTTTCTATCTCCTACCTGCATATAATTTTTAAGCTTTTTTCTGAATTGCCGGATTTTAGGAAGATTATCACTTTTTAGTTCGCTTTTATCAAACTCAAAAAGAATATCGGCTGGTATAATTATTTCATTATTTTCTTGATTTAATTCCAAATCAAGAGATTTAAACATTGATTTGAAATCATCAATATCTTTTTGATCTGCCTCTACTCTTTTGCTATAATTAAAATAGAAGATAGAAAATAAAATGAAGAAAATAAAGAATAAAGAAGAAAAAATGTCAGCAAAACTGGGCCAATAATTTAACTCATCTCGATTGTCTGATTTCATCTTTTATGTTTCCTGTTGTTTTTCTTCTTTCTAATGAAGCCAAAAACTCTTAGGGAATCAATTTCTTGATTAAACCGATTAAGATTTTCTTCCAGAGAACGAGAATACTTTATCATAGAATCAATCATAGCATTATTCTTCTCTGCAATAGCATTAAGTTGTGATATAGATTCAGGGTCATAATAATAAAAATCTATCTTTTCTTTTTTAGGAATTGTTTGACCAAAAAGAGTTCTTAATTCCCGATCATAATCTTTAAAACTCGTTGTCATAGTTTCACTAAATATCTGAGAGCTACTGATGAACTCAGTTAAAAGTTTATCTAAATTCTCTTTAAAATTGTCAAATTCTCGGGTAACGCTATGCACGTTATCACCTACAGAACTAAAAGTATCAAGCTTATTATTCAAGGCAGTTAGATAATTCTGGACTGAACTGGTATAGGATGGAATAATATTAATGTTTTCCAGGAGTTTTTTCATCTCATTAATAATCCCTTCATTTACTCTGGTAATTTCCTCTTGCTTTTTAATGATATTATTCAAGGGTTCATTCATTTCTCCTATATTAGTCTTCATCTCAGAACCCAAATTAACGAATTCATTTAAGTTCTCAGTAGCAAGTTTAATACTTTGTTCCATAGAAGAACTTGCATCTTTTAACTTTTCTGTGATATCGGAATATGAATTAATTTGTTGTGCTTGTTGATTTGATATCAGTTTAATTGTTTCATAATCTTGATTTAACCGAGTAGCAATATCTTCCATAGATTTAAGAGTTTCTTCATTTGTTTGCTTCTGATTTTCAATAAGGGGCTGAAAATTGTTGATAAATCCAATTAGTTTCTCATCTAAACTGTTAACAAATTTATTTATGGTATTATTTAGTCTCATTACTGTTTTAGCAAAACGGTCTTCTGTGGATTTAGGTGATATATAAGGAATATAATCTACTACCAGAGCTTTCATAGCGCTATCAATTACTTCATCCGATATATTTCTTTCCTTTCCAAAATACGATTTTAATAAAAAAGCACAGATTAAAGCACATAAGCTGCTGGAAAAAGCAAGACCAGCTGAAAAAAGGAGGGGAATAATACTTTCGGCTAAAATAAAACTATCTGGATTTATATTCTTTAATTGACTTATGTTGTGTCCAGTTGCACATACACCTATTATAATACCCAGAAAAGTTCCCATTAGTCCAATGATTGGTAATTGATTCATTATAGAGTTTATATTATAAAAAGCAGTGTTCGTCTTTGAAATTAGTAATTCTTTAAAGTTTTCCACATCTATTTGTTGACCTGTTTGAGCACAGGTAGCAAGATAATCTAAAGCTGGATATTTTCTTTCTTCTTCACTCAGATTAATAAATAAATCCTCATTTTTTGCTTTGATAACTTCTCTTGTACTATTTATCAATATATTCTCAGATCTTATGATCTTAAATGTTTTATTTCGATTATATATAGATAGTCCGATTTCAATAATAATAAAAACTATTATAAAAAATAATGTTAAAACAATGGTAGAATTCATTATTTCTCCTTATTTTATTGATATTTCACCTTTTGCTCGGAATATATAGTAATTTCCCTGTTTTTCATATATAGGATTTTTCTTCAATACTATTTGGTCATTTATCTGAATATTAGCAGGGAAATCAATAATTTCCCTATATAACCTCATTGTATCATTGATATTTTCCTTATAAAGATTATCCAGATGTAAAAGATATTTTGTCCCATCTTTAATTAGATAAAGACCTTTGGGATTGCTAACTGGTTCAAGTTTTTTTAATCCTTCTTCAGATCTCCAAACCCAGATTCTATTATCTTGATTTGGTTCTTCTTTTGGAGGAAGAATTTCAATTGGCGGATTAATCATATTCTGTGGTTCAGATTTATTGATATGGTTTAATTGATTCAATCTATTTTCCAGTTGCTTAACTCGATCTTCAAGTTCCTCAATTTTTTCCAATTTACCTCTAATTGAATTGAGCATTGAATAAAGTTTCTGGATTTGTTCATCATCACTACTATGTCTATGATGTTCTTTGGCAGTTTCCAGATCCTCCAATTTTTTACGAAATTTAATAATAATCCAAGCTAAAACAGCACCTTCTAAAATTACTAAAATTAAAATTACCCATCTCATTTTCTATTATATCCTAATTCTATTGATTTTTTGAAAGATAACGATGTAATCTATTAATTGTAATCTGCATTCCAAGAATAAATACTGAGCTGGAAATAGAATTATAATTTTTAATATTATCTTCTATAACTCCTCTCAATTCACCAATGAACTTACCCCCATCGCCAATTAATATATTTTTTATACTTTCAAGATTAGATAAAGCACTATTATTTTTCAATCTATCCCTATAAAGATTACTTTTTGCGAGTACCTCAAAGAAGGTGTTATGGAACTTGACTATTTCAGATTTATTTTGGTCCAGATGTATATTATGTCCATTCTGTAAAATTAGTTCATTAAATTCATCTATTGTCATATTAGAGAGGTCAGAGTTCGCTTCAATAAATACTTTTTCCGCAATTATTTGTTTTTTACTTGCTTCTTTTGCTCTGAGTTCTTCATTACCTCTACAAAGTCCTATGGCTACTTCTCTTTTCTTATCCTGAGCAGAAGAAGTGTGAATTTCTACCTCTTTATCAAAAGAGATAGCTTTTTTAATTACTTGTTTATAAATCTCTTGTTCCTGTTCATCTATTTTATCCACTGCTCCACTGCTCCAGCAGGCAAATCGTGAACCATTACCAGCCAGGTATAGGTTGATTTTTTTGATATTATCCATATCAATTGCTCTACTCTGGATTCCAATTTCATATAGTAGTGCACTATAGAAATAGAGAATTATAAAGCGAATTTTATAGAAAGAATCTGACCTTGCAAGATTACTCAATGTGGTTTCATCTAATGAATATAGAATATAATTCAACTGATTTTGAAACCCTTTAATATTTTGAAAAATATCTCTTTTAGTAGAAGGTAAATTAATGACGGCGTCATAAATTATTGAATATATTACATTATCTTTTTCAAATCCAACCAGATTCATTCCAGCCCAGAGAGAACTGTAGAGCATATGGATTTGACCATCTTGCCAGATAGAAATATCAGATGAACCGCCTCCTGTATCAATAATTATTGAGATATCTGGAGTGTTACGAGGAAGAATTCCTTTATGGTCAAAATATAGTAAAGCAGCTTTACTTTCATCCGTAATTTTATATCCTTCTCCTACTAATTCACGCCACATTTTTTTATAATCATTGATTAAAGTTTCAGAAAAAGATTTAGGAAAAGCCCAGTGATATTCTACTTTTTTTAAATCAACTCCTCGTTTAATTAATTCATACTTTAACAAGAGCAGTAATATCCTGAGATATTCTTTTGATGCTTGTTGTTTTATTAATTGAGGTGCCCATTTTAAATTGGTTTGTTGAACATAAGTTTTTTTAATTGTCCTTCCATCTAAATCATAATTGAAAAATCCAACATCATCTTTAGAGAAAGCAATAGAGGTATTTAATAATGCTTTATAAGAATCAGTATCACCTTCAATTAATATCATAGAAGGAAGAGGCATATCAACAGATTGATTATTATGAATCTCACTTAGTGAATTAGGTAAGAAATATTGTTTTAAATAATTATAAATCAAATTAGGAATTTGTTCTCTTCCTAATTCTGGTTCAGAAAATCTTATGAGGGTGATAAAATCATTATCATTCAGATTTTTACCTGAAAATTCAGAACTATATTTCAGCACTTCTGGCTCGGAATTATCAATTGTAATAGCAATATTAGTATGGGAAGTTCCAAAATCAATACCAACTTTTGCAGATTTTTCCGGATTCATTACTGTGGTCAGGAATTTATGATTGAGAATTAATAAACCCTTACCATTGGAAGCAATATCAGAAATCACAATATAAGTAGGAAGTTTTTCTAATTGGAATATTTCTATTTTATCAGCTTTGCGAGATCTCTCATAATTTATATCTTTAAAATCCTGGTCTTTAAACTCCAGAGGCACCATTTCTTCCTGATTTATACCATCTTTGTATCTTTTCCCATAAACAAAAGCATAATAGCTATCTTTCCAGTTTTCAGGATGTAGTGGAGGCCAAATCATTATATGTGGAAGAGGTGTATCAATATCCCGGTCATCATAATTTATAATACGATTTTCTTTGCTATTAGTTAAGTCTTGAAAATAATCCCGTTTAATTTCTATATAATCTCCATTCTGGATAGGAATTTTTAATGTAACTCTAACTGTTTTATCACTTATTTCTTGGATGCTTAACATATCCTGTACATCATCATAGTTAAAATAGGAGAAAAATGTATCAGTTAGAGGAAGTGCATATTTCATATCGCTGCTATCTTTGTAAGAACCGAGTATAAGTCTATTATTATTGAGCCGATATTTATACTTAACCAGAACCGGTTGGAAAAAATCTTCTTGGGGTAATATCCAGGGATATTTTATGTTTTCACCTGGCAGAAAATCTCTGTTGCTATCTTTTAATTCTTCATATTTGAAATCTTGTAGATAGTTATAACCATTGTAATACTCACTACCATATAAACTTTTGGAAGTGTCAATAACCAGAGGGGGTATTTCATTTTCCTTAAGATGTTTCAACAGATATGAACTGGATATTCTTTTTATATTAATTTTTTCCAGCAGGTTTGACAGAGAGGATTCCAAGAGAAAATCACAAGTAAGTAAAATGTCCTCCTTTAACGATTCTTTTAAACTTTCTGCACATATACCTTCATCATCAGATAAAGCTTTAACTAAATCAGGATAGTTTCCATCTTTTCGTAGTTTAGTGAGAAAGTTAGAATTTATCCATCTTTGAAAATCCTGTGGACGTTCTTTAAGAGGGACAGGTTTTTCTCTAAAATATCTTGGGAAAACTATATTACCTTCTTTATGCTTTAAATTCATAGGTGTGAATAAAAGAGAAAAGGGACTGGTTCCTGCTAAAACGAATTTATCATTTGAATCTCTGCTGGCAATTAATAAACCAATGCTGACAACATCATTTATCTTTAGTTCGTCCGGACTGAGGTCATACAGTATTTTTAGAAACTTATTTTTCTCGTCATTCTTTATTTTAATCTCTTTATACTCAATATTAATATTCATCAATTCATAATAGAAGATTATCTCCAGAACATCCAGGATATTGGACATAGCTTCTTTGTGCATAAGATGATTAGTAGATTTAATAGCTTCTTTAAAAAGTAACATTCTTGCCCAAGGTGAAGGAATAGAAGTAACATTAATTTTGGAATCCGGTGAAACTTCCATTTCATTAACAAAAGTAGTAAATTCAGTTGGAGATAATTCTTTCCATTGACCAGGTGTGGTCTGAGGTAAAGATTGTTGTTTTGGAAGCAAGTAACGTGCCATTTTTTACCTTCCTTTAGTTATTTTTGCCAAGGACATTGCTTCTACCATATCACCTAATAAGTTATTTTGATTGGTTTTCTTATCATAAAGTTTGGTATCCAGATGGCTTATATGATATCCTTTATATTTATCAGGATTATTAGTTAGAAGATTATCAAGTTTGAGTTCATAATCCATTATATTTAATTTTGCATAATTATTATGATTTTGATAAATCCATTCTCGGAAGGAATCCATTAATTCTTTAAGAGAAGAAAGTTCAGTTTTTTTATCAATTATATCTCTTGCTCTAACTTTTTCATTGTCAATCTTAAGGTCTCTTAACCAAGCTATTTTATCTAAAAGTCTAACATTGTTTTTATCAATAAGTTCAAATAATTCATTTATATGATGATAGAGTAGAGCAAACTTTTCAAATGGTTTTCCTTTATCTTTATGAGGAATATCTTCATCAACTACATCGGTAGTATCATCATTATTTTTATCAGGATTTTTCACCTGTATTACATAGAATGGTTTGAAGTTACCGCTTCCTTTATTGAAGAAATCTATAGCAGCATAAGCTGCCATAAGTTCCAGCATATGAGCATCATTTTTTTGCTCAGTGCTTCCTATAGCATAATTTTCGTACTGTTTACAGTGTTCAAAGTCATCACCCAGAAAATAATTAGAGTCAATCTGAGAATAATTATTTTTATAGAATTCACAAGCAGTTTTAGCATTAATCATAAAACTTTTTGAATTTGGCATTATCTTTTCTTGTTTGAGGCTTTCTTGAAATTTCTGCAAGTTTTCAGGGTCTTTAAGCTTAAAATAGGGAAGCATTAAAACACCACCAACTTTAGTAGATGGAGATGCATTTTTGATTAATTTGCTGATAACTGGATATCCTGAAGCTCCAGTACCTCCAAATAACGATGCAAAAATAAAAACTCTGGAAGCAGTATCTTCTTCCAATCTACCTTTTAATTCTGTCCAGAAAGCTTGATTTTGAATATCGGTCATTAAGATAGAGCCAATAGAAGGAATACCTCTATATCCAGCACTCATATCCATATTTAATTCTTCTTTACTGAATAAAAGGTCAGCCAGGAATTTATATTCTGTCCCCTGAAGTTTCGTTTCATATTCAATAAAATGGGAAAGTTTATTTTGAGAAGGGTCTAAACCAGAGTTGGGGTTATATAAATTAGGAATTATAACTCTAGTATCAAGTACATTTTCTTCATCACAATATATAATCTCTGTATTGAATAAATAATCTTGGGATGGTCTTGGTAAGTGTTCTCTAATGAGTTTATATTTTTGAATTAGACTTAAAGTTCTGGTGATATTTCCATTACTCTGGTCAGGATCAACAAATATAGGAAATAGAGGCTGGTCTAAATGAATTCCCATAGCACATAAATAAATAAGTGATTCCAGGCATCTTGCACCTGTTCCTCCAATAGAAAATACATAGTAAGGCACTATTCCTCCTATTTAGCTTTGAGTATATATTCATGAAGTCTGCAAAAATATTTTTTTGCTCTAAGAGCAGGACTTGCCAGGTAAAACAGTAAAAAGTCCCACACTGCCATAGCAATCATAAAATTGAGGATATAGATAAACCTGTAACTATCCGTCACCATCTCACTATCTATCTTAATCGTAGTAAATATGATATAAATCAGATTAATAACCATAGAGACTATAAAAGTCATCCAGAATCTTTGGCTTTCTTTTTCTCTACGGTAATGCAAAGCAGTATAGATAGCGATAAAAATTATATTAACCATTAACCCAATAACAATGCTTTTTGCCATTTCATTACGCCAATTCTCAATGTAAATTGAAGGCCAGAAGAACCAAAAAAATAAGATATTAAGTAACATTTATTTCCTCTCTATTTGTAGATAATAACGAGTCGTAGTTAAAAATTTATAGTCCTCAAAGTTATCCAGAATAAATTGCATCCAATTAGCAAGATGATAGGTTTTAGTCTGTAATTCAGGCTTTGAATCATCATTCGTGCTCCACTCTTTTATCCAGGAGGGTAAGGTTTTACGAAAAGATAAGAGAATGCGGTAGGTACCTGGATTATCTTCTTCAAAAGGAATTTTAAAAGTTATTTTATCTGTTCTTGCAAGCTTATTTGCTTTAATAGTTCCTCTTTTATCTTGCAATTCAATGAAATTAGGATTTTTTTTCGCTTGATAGGCAACTGCATAATCTATGGTAGTACCGAATCTATCTTCATAACCTTTTAAATTAAATTTCAGATATTGAAAATGACCCTTTCCTAAATTAAAATATGCCACCGGCAGTTTTTCATCATTACTTATATGGACAAGTTTTTCAGGCTCATTTTTCCCTGATTCATCCTGTGTATATTTTAGATGATTTGGTAGAACGACTCCAAAATCAAAACAATTATCAAAAAGGTCTCTAATTTTCTTCTGGACAAAATCCGCATATTTACGATTTCCGAAGGCAAGACAATATATGGGACGTTTTCCTCCTGGTTCAATATCAATATATTTTCTGGCATATTCAGAAAAATAGGACCCTTCAAAAGGAACTTGTTTTCCCATCAAAGCAAAGAAGCCGTTTCCTTCCAGATATTGATTTAGTTCTTTAGCAAAGATAACATAATCTTCTTGGGAATGTTGAGTTGATTGCACACCATCAGTGAGGATTATATTTACAGAATTTTTATCTTCTCTAATCAAGTTGAAAGGTTTAGTAAGATCAGTTCTGGATTCTTTATAAAAATCTCGTCTGGATAATTTATATAGATTGGCTCTTAAATTTCCCTCCATCTTGAGCGAGCCTTGTCCAAAACTATAAAAGTTGATTTTAGCATCCTGAGGAATTTTTGCTATTATTGTATTAAGTAAATTGAGAAAACCACTATTTTTGCCCGTAAAACCATACATACTTGCACTGGCATCAACGATGATATTAAAACTTTTAGGAATAGCAGGTTTCTCGGAATGGGGAATACCAAAAGGTTTTTCCAATTCTTCCAAATTTTGGGGTTTCGTAGTGTCACTACTGCAAGAAAAAAGACCCAGAAATACAATAATGCTAATGAATATAAATATAAGAAAAGGCATTAATACTTTGTTCTTCATTTAAACCTCAATTTTTTGTTGAGTCCCAAATGTTGGTGTAAATTCCAACTCGTTGTTTCTCAGGTTCTTTGAGTGCATCTGTTATCTCTCATTACTCACAATCTATGTATGGACAAGCGACCAATTTCATTCTTTTTATCTTATAAATCCTTGTCAAGTTCTTTTTTAAAATAAGCTACCTTGCTGAGACGGGCTGGAGACCTGTGGAGGAGGCGTAGCCAACGGGGTTGTCTCACAACCTCCCAAAAGTCCATTTTTTGCCATTTTCAGGTATACAAAGATGTATTCTAAAGAGGAGATTATTCCTTAAAATGGTTTATATTTACTGTCTCATAACTAAGTTTTAGTTTCGGGACAGCCCCAGCCCGTCGCGGGTTTTAAAGGTTTGGGTAAGAACTTATAATTACCCTGATAAAAAATAATTGTTTCCCGCAGATTACACAGATTTCGCAGATTACGCAGATTACACAGCCCAAAAATAAGGATTCCGAATTTGTTCTTAGTTCTTCGCTAATTATAAAAAAAATAGCGTGTAAAAAACAAATCCAGTTAATCCAATCAATTCAGTTATCTGTGTTCTCTTATTCAGTCACCGAAAAAAACTTTGCACACCCGCACTACGAACTAAGAACTATAAAACCACCCTCTCATCCTTCACAATTTCTCTTGCCAAAAAAACAGAACAGGAATATCAGGGCACAAATAGAAAGGAGAGAAAAATGACCTATTTATATGTAGTAATCGTGTTTGCAATCTTAATCCTTGTTTTTATCTCAAGGGGAATGATTATCGTGCGTCAAGCAAGTGTGGTAATTGTAGAACGCTTAGGAAAATATTACCGGACTTTGGATTCCGGAATTCATATTATTATTCCTATTTTTGATAAAACGCGTCCTATTCACTGGCGTTATAACAAACTTGACTATCGTGGAAATGTAGTTGTGGTCAATAAAGTGGAAGATAGAATTGACTTAAGGGAAAATGTGTATGATTTTCCCCGGCAGAATGTTATCACCAGTGACAATGTTTCTATTAATATCAATGCATTACTTTATTTTCAGATTACAGACCCCTATAAGGCAGTTTATGAAATAGGCAATTTACCCGAGGCGATTGAAAAACTAACTCAGACCTCACTACGAAATGTAATCGGAGAATTAACCTTGCAGGAGACCCTCACTTCCCGGGATGCTATTAATGCCAAATTGCGTGATATTTTAGATGAAGCAACCGATAAATGGGGTGTGAAAGTTAACCGCGTAGAAATGCAGGAAATTTTACCTCCCGAAGAAATTAGAACAGCTATGGAAAAAGAAATGCGCGCCGAACGCGATAAACGAGCCAGAATTCTACAGGCAGACGGTGAAAGAGAATACCAAATAAGAGTTGCAGACGGTGAAAAACAAGCTCGTATAGCGAGAGCAGAAGGTGAAGCACAAGCAAAAAAACTCGTTGCGGATGCTGAAAGGCAAGCTATTATGTTAATTGCCGAAGCAGTAAAAGACAGCGGAACCGACCCGGCTCAATATCAAATTGCGCTTAGATATGTGGAGGCCTTTAAAGAGATTGTAAAACAAGGAGATAAGACAGTTGTTCTGCCTTATGAATCATCTGCCCTTTTAGGCAGTGTAAAAACATTAGGAGACATTTTCCAGAAGTCGTAAGAGATAGTATATAGTTGTTTAGCCCAATAATGCAGTGGAAATAATTGATAGACATATTGAGTAATTGGGTTGAGAGGGTTAGAATTATTTTCTCAAGAACCCTAAACCTCAAGACCTCTCTACCTAATTCAAACCTTGACAAAATAATTCTAATTCAGCTAAGGTATTTTCTTGGAAGCAGAACGAAAACAACCAAATAACCGCTTCTGGAGGTATGATGAGATACTATTCTATTTTCGCCTTGGTGTTACTGCTACTTTTTTGTGCCTGCAATCCGAAAACAGCAGAAAAGACAGAAACACCTGTTGATCCATCAGCTCTTATTACAGAAATTGATACTATAATGAAGGAATTATTAACCGATGCTGAAAATCTGAAGACCGGCGTTCTGGAAAAATACCTGAGCAATGATCCCACAGATATGTATTATCTGGGTTCAAATGTTTACACCGGAATGGATTTAATCAGCGCGTTAAAGCAGGAATATGCATCCATAGCTAATCAAAAATTGGAAATCCTGCAACAGAAGACCTATATTTTAGGAAATGAGGCAGCCGTCTGGATTGCCAACATTCGGGGAATTGCTACCAACAAAGATAAAAAGACCATTGAAACAATTTACACTGAAACCTGGTTGTGGCAGAAAGTTAATAATGAATGGAAAATAACCCATTGCAACAAATCCTGGCAGATGTAGCAATATTCCTATTTTATTATTTAAATCAGTTCTTGAAGGAAAAGTCCTTTGTTATTCCGGCTAAAGCAAGAATAAAAAAGTTATATGCATTTCCCAACAGAAATTCAGAAGATAAATTATGATTCAAGATATGCATCAGGATAGAGAGTTTTACGCTTCAGAACTGAAAGAACTGCTAAGAGAAACATTAAAACACTCTATTGCAGGTGAATTTTCTGCTCATTCCGAAGACCCTTATTTTTACACCCAAAAAGAATATCCCCTGCAAACAGAAATTGAGGGTTTAGCTCTTTATCCTGAATTTATTCCGGAGGTTTTGCTCAATTGGGCAAACCTGGATACAAGCAAAGAACGGAAGAAAGAAGACATCCTGATTTTGGATTTGGAAACAACCGGTTTACGCAGTAATGGCATATTTGCTTTTATGATCGGTTTGGGTTATTATGTAAATGAGCAGTTTATTGTGGAGCAAATTTTTCTTCCCGATCCCGAAGCGGAAGTGAATTCTTTTGATCGCCTGCTGGAACTGGTAAACGAAAAGTCCCTACTGATTACTTTTAACGGCAAGACCTTTGATATTCCTGTTTTGGAATCCCGTTTGCTGTATCATCAAATCTGGCTGAATTTACGAGCAATGGAACATTTGGATTTACTTCATCTTGCCCGTCGTTTATGGAAAAACAAGCTTCCTTCCTGTGCTTTGGAGACCATAGAGTTTTATATTCTGGGTCAAATTAGAGACATGGAACTGGATATTGAAGGTGGCGAAATTCCGCAGACCTATTTCAGTTTTTTGTTAAATGGCAATCCAGAGCTTATGCAAAGGGTTTTTCTGCATAATCATACGGACATTTTACATACGGCAGCTCTTTTTACACTTATTTGTAACAGTATCAGTTATCCTCCTCAAGGGGGAATGGACAGTAGAATTGATTATCATTCTTTGGCAATGTTGTATCAAAGTCAGAACCGCATTGATATAGCTAAAAAAATTTTAGAGGATATGCTTTCAGCTGGAATAACAGATAAAGATGTTCTGAGAGACCTGGGCTTTATTTATAAAAAGGAAAAGGATATGGAATCCGCTTTAAAGTGTTTTAATATTGCCTCTTCCTTAAATTGTCCCGTTTCAATGCACGAGACCTGTATCATTCTGGAAAAATATTATAAACGCTATGGAGAAGCCCTTGTTAATGCCGAAAAATTAAAGTCCTATTTAATTAGCCGACCTATCGTTAATGACCAAAAAGTAGCCACTATAGATAAACGCATTGCCCGGCTTAAGCTTAAGCTAAATAAAATAAATGAGGTAATATAAATGGATTCAGTTAGTTTTGGCTCGGATAATCACAGCGGAATACATCCCCAAGTTTTAGCAGCCATCCAAAAAGCTAATGAGGGATTTTGTCCGGCTTATGGAGATGATCCTTTAACAGTAAGTGTTTTAAACGAAATTAAAGAACTTTTCGGAGGAAATTGTGATGCCTGGTTCGTAATTACCGGAACTGGAGCTAATATATTATGTTTGCAGGCAGTTATGCACTCCTATAATGCCATTTTCTGTCCCCAAAGCGCTCATATCAACACAGACGAATGTGGTGCTGTCCAAAAATTTACCCAGGGACGATTACTGCCCATAGAAACAGCGGAGGGAAAACTTACTCCGGAACTCATTGCACCTCATTTATTGGGAAATCGTGATCAACATCATTCCCAGGCAAAAATAATTTCCCTCTCTCAAAGCACGGAATATGGAACTTTATATACTTTGCAGGAATTGCAGAGGTTAGCTGATTTTGCTCATCAAAACAATATGTTTTTACATATTGATGGAGCCCGTTTGGCGAATGCGGCGGCAGCTTTGAATTGTTCCCTGAAAGATATGACTAAAGATATTTCTGCCGATATTGTCAGTTTTGGAGGCACCAAAAATGGTCTACTTTGTGGAGAGGCAATAATTAGTTTTCGTCCCGAATTAACTTCCGCTATGCGTTTTTACCGTAAGCAGGCAAGTCAGCTTTTAAGTAAAATGCGTTTTATTGCTGCTCAGTTTCAGGCATATTTGGAAGATGATTTATATTTGAAGAATGCCAGAACTGCAAATGCAATGGCAAAACTATTGGCAGAGCGATTAAGAGAAATACCGGAATTAATTGTTACCCAAGAAGTTGCTGTTAATTCTGTGTTTGTAATTTTGCCCCGGCAGATAATTGAACCACTACAACAAAAATATCATTTTTACACTTGGAATGAGGCATTAAACGAAGTTCGCCTAATGTGCAGTTTTAATACAACCGAAACGCATATTGAGAGTTTTATTCAAGACCTGAAAGCTCTACTAATCGCCACGAGTCCTCACTGCTAAACAAAATAGAGAATACTGCAAAAGTTATTTCAGCAGTGACGACTCCTGACTTACAGTGTAAAAAAACCCTCATAAAATAAAATCTGTGCTATCTGTGTTATCTGTGAGAGTATAAAATTATCTTCCGCTCTTGCCAAGTTGGATTTTCCAGTTAATATATCCATAAAGCTTAATAATAAGGAGTTAACCTAAAATGAAAGTATTAGTCCTCTTTTACTCTGCCTACGGTCACATTTACAAAATGGCGGAAGCGGTTGCAGAAGGTGCAAGAAAAGTAGAAGGAATGGAAGTGGAAATAAAGCAGGTTCCGGAAACCCTCAGTCCTGAAATTCTGGATAAAATAGGAGCAACGGAAGCAAAAAAGGCATTTGCTCACATTCCTATTGCCGAAATTAACGATTTAACCACAGCGGATGCTATAATTTTCGGTTTTCCCACGCGTTTTGGCAGTTTGCCTTCTCAAATGAAGACCTTTATTGACGGAACCGGTTCTTTATGGGCAAAAGGTGCTTTAATAGGTAAAATTGGCAGTGTTTTTACCTCTACTTCAGCTCAGCATGGGGGGCAGGAATCCACGATTTTAGGTTTTTATCCTGTTCTTTTGCATCACGGTATGTTGATAACAGGTCTACCCTATTCTTTTCAGGGGCAGGGAACTATGGATGAAATTTCCGGTGGCTCTCCTTATGGAGCTTCCACAATTGTTGGAGATGGCAATAGAATGCCTTCGGAAAACGAATTGGAAGGAGCTCGGTATCAGGGTTGGTATGTGGCTTCTCTGGTGGCAAGAATGCATAAATAGGAACTTTATAACTATTTCCTAATGCGAGGTATCTGTTCCAGTGGCAGATACCTCGCTTATTGTGTTGCCTCTATCAAGACCGTAATAACAGTTTTTTTGCTCCTGCTTGTTCCCGTTTATACCAATTTTTTGTTTGATTATCTTAACCGCTATATTTATCAATATATTCCCATAACTTTCCCGTATCGCGATATGGGAACGATATGGGAATCATATCGGAAGCATAAGGGATAGGATTATGGATTTTGTGGTGTCCTAAAAAAGTAGACACGGAATCCTAAAAAAAGGGAAAAAGGTGATTGACCGGGAGGTCAACCTTGCGGGATTTAATCCTCTCTACTTATTAAACCTTTTTTCTCCGTCTTTTTCCGTAAAATCAGAATTTGAAGTCCCCGCTAAAAGAAAAATACTTGACCTAATATGCAAATTAAAATTTGAGTGATAAAAAAGATTGAAAGAAATGAGGTATGCTAATGCGGAAGATATATATTGCCGGTAACTGGAAGATGAACAAAGGTTTACAGGAAACAAAGAATTTTTTGGAGACAGTAATTCCTGAACTTAATAAGCTTAAATTGGAAAATGTAATACCTTTAATTGCACCGGCTTATCCCTTTCTGGAAGAAGCACTGAAGGGTTCTTATGGTTCCTGTATGCAGGTTTCTGCTCAGGATGTTTCCGTTCATTCTGAAGGTGCTTACACCGGAGAGGTCTCAGCAGGAATGCTGGCATCTTTGGGCTTGAAATATTGTATTGTAGGCCATTCTGAACGCCGTCAATACCATAATGAAACAGATGCAACCGTAAATGCTAAAATACTAAAGCTTTTTGAAAATCATATAACTCCTCTTGTTTGTATCGGAGAAACATTGCAACAACGGGAAGAGGGGAAAACAGAAAATGTTATTTTAAGCCAGCTTTCGGGTTGTCTGAAAAATATAAAACTGCTTAGTGGTGAGGAAATAATTTTGGCTTATGAACCCGTTTGGGCAATTGGAACTGGAAAAACTGCCACTCCTTCGCAGGCACAGGAAGTGCATAATTTAATTCGTAATTGGCTAAAAAGCAATTATAGCGATAAGGTTGCCGAAAAACTCTCCCTTCTCTATGGCGGAAGCATAAAACCCGGTAACCTGCAAGAACTTTTGGATTGCGAAGATATTGATGGAGGACTAATTGGAGGTGCTTCCTTAAAAGAAGAGGATTTTCTGGAAATGGTGCAAATTGGAAGGAAAAGTAAAGGACAAGAATGTTAGATATTAAGTTTATTCGTAACAACATAGAACTCGTTAGGCAGGCAATCAGCAATAAAAATGAAAAGGCGGATTTGGATAAACTGCTGGAAATTGATGAACAAAGACGCCAACTGCAATTTGAATTTGATTACTTAAAGGCACATCAAAACAGCGTTTCTGCCCTCATTGCCCAAAAGAAAAAGACAGGGGAAAACATTGAAAATGAACTAAAGGCAATGACCAAAACAGCGGAAGAAATAAAAGCACTCTCCGCTCAATTGAGCATTGTAAACGGCGAACTGGAAAAATTGCTGCTAACCATTCCCAATATTCCACAAGAGGATGTTCCCGTGGGAAAAGATGAATCAGCCAATAAAATCATAAAAATTTGGGGTGAACCGAAACAATTTTCCTTTACTCCCAAAGACCATCTGGAACTGGCTATACAAAATAAACTGTTGGATTTACCCCGGGGAGCAAAAATCAGCGGTAGCGGTTTTCCCCTTTATACAGGTGAAGGTGCTCGCATAGAACGCGCTCTCATAAACTTTATGCTGGAATTTCATCTGCAGAAACATAATTACACTGAACTGATGGCTCCCGTAATTGTAAACCGGAAAACGATGACGGGAACAGGACAACTTCCCAAACTTGAAGAAGATATGTATCGGATTGAAAAGGATGATTTGTTTCTGATTCCCACTGCAGAAGTTCCGGTTACCAATATTTTTGCTGATGAAGTGCTTTCCTACAAAGACCTGCCCCAAAAATTTGTAGCATACACTCCTTGCTTTAGAAGAGAAGCCGGTTCCTACGGAAAAGAAACAAAAGGTTTGCAACGCCTACATCAATTCAATAAAGTAGAATTAGTTCATTTTACAGAGCCGGAAAAATCTGCCGAGGCACTGGAACAAATTCTCTCCGATGCCGAAGATATTTTACAGGCATTCAATTTGCATTATAGAGTTGTAGCCCTTTGTACCGGTGATTTATCTTTCGCCTCTCAAAAAACATACGATTTAGAGGTTTGGGCTCCTGGAACAGGAAAATACCTGGAAGTGAGTTCAGTTAGCACTTTTGGTGAATTTCAAGCACGCCGCGCTAATATTCGTTATAAGGATAAAACCGGAAAAGTGAAACACCTGCATACCTTAAACGGTTCCGGAGTTGCTACTCCGCGTTTGCTGATTGCCATTTGGGAAACATATCAACAAGAAGATGGAACTATTAAACTGCCAGCTGTTTTGGACCCCTTTCTCGGTATAACAATTTAGTTTTTAAGAGAATTATGAACCTTTCCGGGCAGGAGAGAAAAAAATTTTAAGACCTCATAAGAGGATGGAAAATGAATAAAAATGAATTAGGACTGCTGGATATTATTCTGGTAATTGCCAAACGCAAAACTTTGGTTATAAGTATTTGCCTCCTTGTAGCTATTGGTGCTATCATCTATTCACTGGTAGTTCCTCAATATTGGGAATCCAAAGCAACCTTGATGCCTATTGCGGAATCGGGAAGTTTAGGTTCTTTAGGAGGAGGCTTTATGGACCTTTTAGGCAGTGGTCTTCTCCAAACCGATAAATATGATATGGCAGTGGATTTCATTTACATAATGCAAAGCCGTAAATTTCAGGAAGAGGTGATTAGAAAGTTTAACCTGATACCCTATTATAAAATAAACGAACCTGATACCCTCAAAGCTATGGAACTGGCTGTAAAAAAATTAAGCGAATCCACAATGCAGATATTTTACGACCAGAAAACATACCTGGTAAATATCATAGCCGAAACCAAAAATAAAGAACTCTCCCGCCAAATCGTTCAATATCATTTGGATTCTTTGAATAAATACATTCTGCACAGTAAAATGAGCAAAGGACGCCAAAAACGGGAATTTTTGGAAAAACAGGTGGATAGTCATCTGCAAGCAGTTTATTCTCTATCCGAACAAATAAGAGATTTTCAAAAGAAAAACCGCTCTATTGATATTACTCAACAAACGGAAGCCCAACTGGAACTCTATAGTGATATTGTGGCTGAATATATGCAAACGGAAATTGAACATTCTCTTGCGTTATCCCAATACTCTGCTGATTCTCCGGTAGTTATTAATCTTGCTGAAAAACTGCAGTTATTGAAGAAAAAAATAAAAAGTTTGGAAAAAAGCGGAAGTGACCTAGTGCCGGAATATATCGTCCAAATAGATAAAATACCTGATTTGGCAATGCAATATGCCCAAATGATGTTGAACCTGGAAATAGAAAAGAAAATAATTGAATACCTTTACCCTCAATTTGAGCTTGCCAAACTGGAAGAGGTGAAGGACCTGCCTACTTTTGAGGTTTATGATGCACCTCAACTTGCGGGTATCAGGTCTAAACCCAAAAGAGCTTTAACAGTAGTTATAAGTACTGTAGCCGCTTTTATTCTATCTTGCCTTCTTGCTTTGATAATTGAAAGCTTGCAGGGGGAAAATAAAGAAAAAACACAGGCAATTAAAGCGGCTCTTTTCGGAAGAAAGAAGGCCTCCTGAATTCCGCAACTTTAAGCGTTCCTTACAATAATATCAGATTAGGCAACCTGATAACTCCCTTTCTGCTAATAAGTTTCGTTCTGGAATGCTTTCCGGTAGCAATGGGAATTAACAATATGTATTTTTTGTTTGTTGCCTGCCTGTGTGTAATCTACGCTTTGATAAATCCGGATTTAATCGTTATCAACAAGATAAATTTCCTTCCTGCAATGTTTATGCTGGCTTGGACAAGTTATTCCTTTTTAAGTTATAATTGGTCTTTCGTGAAACAGGTCTCGGTTGTTCATTCCATACTGATATTGAAAAAAGCAATGCTTTTCATTATAGTAAGCATCTTCTGCCGCCATCAGACGGTGAAAAAATATGCTCCTTGGTTCTGGTTTTCCGTGATTTTGGTTTATATTGTAATTGCTTTATGGGAAATGCTTACCTGGCAACATCTGCCTCAATCGCTTTATTATAATAAGACCAATTTTGTTCCTACTGGTCCTTTTTACGGACCTAATCAGTTAGCTGCCGCTTTTAATCTGTTACTTCCTTTTATCCTGTTTCTTCCGGAAATAAAAAAGAGCAAGTTTTGGGGGGTAATTTCCCTGCTTTGTTTTTTCACTATTATGGGCATTATAGTCATTGAAGGTGCCAGAATTGCTATTATTGCCTGTTCCTGTTTGTTTCTGTTTGCCTTTATTTTTCTTTATTCTGCACGAATGAGAAAATTAAGTTTATTCCTGATGGCTTTAATAATTGTCGGTTTGGTAATTTTTGCCAAACCCCTCGTTTCCTTTGGCACAGAAATGTTTGCCGAAGAAATAAGCAGTATCGGACAGGAATCAAAGTCCTTCACAATGAGCAGCATTAAAATACGCACCCGCTTAATTCCCCAAAATTTGGAAATATTGGCTGAAAGCGGTTTTAAGGGTGTTGGAGCCGGAAATGTGGAACATTATATGCTCGCAGGAAGAATGTATAAAACAGGCGGAATTTCCAATTCCCATAATTTCTTTCTGGAACTGCTTACCAATTACGGCATTGTTTTCTTTCTGGGTTTTGCTTATCTTTATGTGCTGTGGTTTTACAGATTGTGGCGTGCCATAAAAATGAACCCGGAAAACAGACATTATTACGAAATGTATTTCTTTGCGCTTTTGATGTTCCTGCCAACTTCTATTCTACCCAGTTCTATTATTTGGGAACATCATTACTGGATACTTTTTGCTATTATTAACGAAATTTCGCATCCCGATAACTGGATGCCGAGGCAATATGAACAAATTTGAACAACTGGTAGAAATAGTAGCTACCTTAAGAACTCCCGCCAAAGGTTGCCCCTGGGATTTGAAACAGACCCGCGAGTCCTTAGTTCCCAATTTCATTGAAGAACTGTATGAAGTAGTGGAAGCAATTGAAAATAAGGATTATGATGCTTTAAAAGAAGAATTAGGCGACCTGATGCTGCACATTGTTATGCAGGCACAGATTTCTAAAGAACAGGGTTTATGGAATATAGACGATGTCCTGGAAGAAATTAGCAGTAAACTTATCCGCCGTCATCCTCATATTTTTGGTGACCTCCATTTAACCGATGCTGATGAAGTTAAACAAAATTGGGAGCGCTTAAAAAAAGCGGAAAAAACTGAACGGAAAAGTGTTTTGGAAGGAATTCCAAAATCACTGCCTGCGCTTATTCAGGCACAAAGAACTCAGGAAAAAGCTGCTTCCGTTGGTTTTGACTGGCAGGATATAAAACCCATTCTGGAAAAACTGGATGAAGAAAGGGATGAACTTGCCGAAGCGCTGAATAGTAATGAGCAAGATGCCATTAAAGAAGAACTGGGAGATATGATTTTTACTTTGGTAAACATGGCAAGAAAGTTACATATAGATGCAGAATCCGCTTTGAAGGAATGCATCCGTAAATTTACCCGCAGGTTTAATACAATTGAAGAACATTACCTTAAAAACGGAGAAGACATTAATGAAGCCGGTCTTGAAGAACTCGATTCTCACTGGGAAAGAACCAAAAAGCACTAATCTCTTCAATCGTCTTCGGTTTATCCTGATTTTCGGCAGCTTGGCAATCTTTATTTTCTTTGCCGTCTATATTCAGTTTCTCCTGAAACAGGCAAAAAAGGAACAGGAATATATTCCGCGCATTTTCGCCCAGTATATTGCTTACACCGATAGATATTTAAGAGAAGCGGAACGCAATGCCCAATTAATTACCGAAATAAGTTCCAAATATTTGCAATTTACTACTTCCAGGGACTTTAAACAAGACCTCTGGGATTATATCAGCACTGAATTTATGCAGGATAATCCGGTTCCCGTAATCATTACCGATCAAAATTTTCAACCCCTGCTGTGGAAAAATGTTGGTGTGCCTACAGATACCCTTTTTCACGAGCTTTCCCCTGAAAATCAGAAAAAATTGGAAAACTTGATGAAGACGATGGTTCAAATGCCTTTAACGGATGATGGCAGAATTAGCGGTTATGCCTATTACAGTAAACCCGTTTCTTTTGCCGAGTTCATTAAAAATGTAGATTGTTCAATTATCGTGACCGACCACTATAAACAACCCCTCTTCTGGAGAAATGTCGGTATTCCGGAAACAGCCAATTACTATGAAATCTCTACGGAAGAACAGCAAAAGCTGGCTCATCAGATTAAAACGATGGATGAAATTCCGCTTTCTAATGCTGCAGATAGTTTGGGCTATATTTATTTTTCCACTCCCAAATCCCTTTCCTATATACGCTACATCGTTATTTTGGAATTGATTTTGGCTTTAATGGTTGTTTTCTTTGGCATTTATGGCTTGTTTTTACTAAGCAGAACCGAAAAAGATACCCTCTGGATTAGTTTAGCCAAAGAAACTGCTCACCAGTTTGGAACCCCCATAACTTCTTTAATGGGATGGCTGGATTACCTGAAAGAACCTTCTCCAGATGGCTGTGTGCGCGATATAGATCAAATTGTGCAATATATGACTGCCGACCTGGAACATTTGAAAACAATCGCTTCCCGCTTTGGAAAAGTAGGCAGTATCACTAAACTGGAACCGCAAAATCTGGACCGGATTATTTCTGAAACAGTAGAATACTTTCGGGAAAGAATGCCTCACCTGGGACACAAGATCAATATTCATTACATCAGCAAAATTGAAGGAGTTATGGTACTTATGGATAAAGACCTCATTAAATGGTCATTGGAAAATCTGATTAAAAATTGCGTGGACGCTATGAGCCAAAAAGGCGGAAATATCATTATTACCGCTACCCATAAAAATCCCTGGATTTATATTCATATCCGTGATGAAGGAAAAGGTATTCCTCATCGCCAATGGAAACGCATTTTTGAACCTGGAGTTACTACTAAAACCCGGGGTTGGGGTTTGGGTTTAAGCTTGGCTAAACGCATTATTGAAGAATACCATAACGGACATATAAAAGTTCTGCAAAGCACAATTGGCGAAGGCACTACTTTTGAAATAAAACTTCCTGTTCAGGAAACAAATAAGGAGAAATAATGGCTTATGTTTTTACACCCTCACAAATGAAAACCCTGGATGAAAATACCATCAATTGTTTCGGCATCCCAGCTTCTATTCTAATGGAAAATGCCGGAAGGGGCTGTGCCGATTTTCTGATTAAGAACTATCCGGAAGAAACAAAAGGGGTTATTATTATCCTGCATGGTGAAGGAAATAACAGCGGAGATGGCTTTGTCCTTGCTCGTTGGCTCCAAAATTACGGAAAACAAGTCATTCTCTTACAAGTTCAGAAGGGAGAAATGACCGAAGAAACTCGCCACAATTTTAAACTTTGTAAAGCTCTAAAAATACCTACTTTTGAATTAAACAAGGAATATGATAACCTGGATATCTTAGAAAATGTACCAGGTGTTACAATGATTATTGATGCTGTCTTCGGAACGGGATTTAAGAGTAAATTGCCTTCATCTCTGAAAAAAATATTTCAAAGTGTTGATGATAACTCTGCTCTCAAAGTAGCTATTGATATACCTTCCGGACTAAATGGCGCAACTGGAGAAGGAGAAGATGCCTTTCGGGCAGATGTAACCTTAACCCTTCATTCTTATAAAATGGGGTTCTTTTTACGAGAAGGAAAAATTAAATGCGGAAAGGTCTATACTATCCCCATCGGAATTCCCGAGCATTATAACGATGCCTTTTTTACTCCGGCTATTTTTATTGATAATAAAACATTTCGCTTGCCCGAACGCTATTATTATGCTAACAAAAGCAACTACGGCAGGGTTTTTATAATCGGAGGAAGTTACGGTTTATTAGGTGCCGCAGCTTTGGCTACAAGAGCTGCGCTACGTGCAGGAGCCGGTTTGGTCTATTTAATCAGTCGTGAGGAAAATAAGTATTTCTATAATGCCAATCCTGCGGAATTTTTATTTATCGGTATCCCCAGAATTGAAGGAACATTAACTCCCGATCTCAAGTTATTTACTACCCTTTTTAAAACAGCCGATAGCGTTGTTATAGGTCCCGGCTTGGGATTTGATAATTATGGCACCTATATGCTGGAATATATTTTAAGAACATCTACAGTTCCTACAGTTGTAGATGCCGATGCTCTACGCATAATTGCCAAAGACCCTTCTCTGCAACAATATCTTAAAAAACCTAATATCCTGCTGACACCTCATTTGGGAGAATTCTGCACCCTGACAGATATGGATATGGATAAACTGGTTAAAGATATTCCTACCGCCTTGGAAAATTATATTAAAAAGACCGGGGCAAAAGTCCTCCTGAAAAGCGATACTACAATCTTTAGCGACGGGAAAAGAATGTTTATTAATATCAGTGGTAATGATGGACTTGCTACAGGCGGCAGCGGAGATGTTTTAGCCGGTATTATCGGTTCCTTTTGCGGACAAAAAATGGAACTGGGAGAAGCAGCTATCAATGCTTCTTTTATTATGGGTAAAACAGCTGAAGAACTTGCCAAACAACGCTATTTCCCTTCTATCCTTCCTACGGATATCATAGAAAACCTGTTTATGCCCCTAAAAGATGAAAGTTTATCTTCTCCAGAAAGTTGATGTTGAGTAATGACTAAGAATGAAGAAAGAAAAATGATTGAATTGATCCGGGAAATATGGACTATCAATAAGCCCAAAGATACGGTTTTATCCGTTCCTATACATTCCATTCCTGTCCCTATTAAGTCCGTTTCATCCGTGTAATCTGTGGTCTATTTTTTTTCGGTGTCCTCTGTGTTTTCCGTGTTTTCGGTGTAAACAAAATCTGCTTACTCTGCGTGAGCCAAAAAACCAATTTTACCATTTTGCTTGACACAAACAGCACTTTCATAGGTTGGTAACTAAATTGCAGATAACAAAAAGGATACTAATTGATGAAGGAAAAAATCACTCCCAAGCGTGACAAAACAAAATCTGACAACCTGCCTTACACTTTAACTCCTCCTCCGGAGGGGAAAAAGTTTCATAAACGCAAACCCGGTTTGCAGGATTGGATGGAAGCAATTCTTTTTGCTTTTGTGGTAGCAATGATCATCCGCAATTACACTTTTGAAAATTTTCTGATCCCTTCTTCCTCAATGGAAAAAACGCTTTTAGTGGGTGATTACTTGATTGCCAACAAAATAAAGTATTTTTTTAACGATCCCAAGCAAGGTGAAATAGTCACTTTTCGCTATCCTAAAATAGAAGAAGGCACTCCTGAACACGAAGATTATAAAGATGATTTTATAAAAATCTTTCCCCCTATCTATATTAATAAAAGGCATAGTTTTGCTAAACATCCTTTCACTGCCTTTCATATCTGCTATTATGCCCGCAGAAATGTAGTGAAAAGAGTTATCGGTATGCCTGGAGACATAGTTGAAATCAAAGACAAAATTGTTTATGTAAACGGTAAAGAATACACCGGCGGTTTTGAAAATTACGGTGTTGCCATTCCCAGTCCACCTGCCGCTCCGGAACGAATTGAATATTTTACCTATCCGGAAAACAGCTTTGATTATGTTTCAATGAACCCTTGGTATGAACCCTACAGAGTAAAAATTGAAGGTGATTCTTCAGCTGTGCGGAAAATATTTAACCGTGACTGGTTTGGTCCTGTCAAAGTTCCGGAAAAGAGTTACTTTGTGATGGGTGATAATCGTGATGTTAGTGAAGATAGCCGTTATTGGGGTTTCCTGGAACGAAAATACATTACTGGAACTCCCTGGCTGATTTTCTTCAGTAGAGGTATTGAATTTAACAAACTCTATGACGAACCTCATATCCGATGGAACAGGATTTTCCGTCATCCCCGTTAGGACTGTATATCCATATTCCTTTTTGTCTTAGCCGTTGCGGATATTGCAGTTTTTTCAATGTGCCTTATCGTAACAGTGTTTTAAATGAATATGTTGACTATCTGGAAAAGGAAAAATCCCTTTACCTCAATAAATTAAACCGTCCTTTAGCCACAATTTACTTTGGCGGTGGAACTCCTTCTTTGCTAAATGCTGAGCAAATTAGGCATATTTTAAGCGGACTGAATATGCTTCCCGAGGCGGAAATTACTTTGGAAATCAATCCTTTACAAATAACCCCAACCTATCTGCAAGCACTTAAAACAACACCTATCAATCGGTTATCTATCGGACTCCAAAGTATGAATCAGGAAGAACTGAATTTTCTGGAAAGACATCATAAACCGGAACAAATTCAGGAAAAAATAGCTCTCTGCCGTCATTTTGGCTATGAAAATCTTTCCTTAGACCTGATTTACGGTTTGCCTTATAGCACTCTTCAGACCTTGCAAAGGACAGTGGAAAAATACTTGGAACTGAAACCGGAACATATTTCCTGCTACCTCTTAACTTTGGATGCGGATTGTAAACTGGCAAAAGAGAAAAATAATTTGCCCAATGAAGAAATTCAGGCAGAGCAATATGCTTTCCTTTGTAACTATTTGGAAAAAGAGGGCTATATACACTATGAAATTTCCAATTTTGCCCTTCCGGGTTATACCTCTCAACACAACTTAAGATATTGGCATAATGATGATTACTTAGCTTTAGGTGCCTCTTCTGCAGGTTGGATTTCTCCTATTCGTTATCAAAATTCTGCAGACCTGAATCTCTATTATCAAAGCATAGAAAAAGGTGAAACATTCCCACAGAAAGAAGAACTTTCCCAGCAAAGAATAATTCAGGACTATCTTATGATGGGTTTGCGTTTAAAAGAAGGTATTGGTCTGGATGAATTTTACAACCGTTTCCAAGTTAAGCTTACCGAACTATATGGAGAAAGAATATTAAAACTGCAACAGATAGGAATGTTGAATTTAACAGAGCATAATTTGGAATTAACCGAAAAAGCATTATTTGTTTCCAACAGCGTTATCGGGGATTTAATTCTATGAACTTGAAGGAATTGCGTTTATTTCTCAGAGAGCTAATTCAGGACAGTGAATTTGCTGATAAAAGTTATTTTGCCGGTGGATGCGTTAGGGACTTTATCTTAGACCCTGATGCAACCCTAAAAGGTGATGTAGATATCTGTGTGGAACTTCCTGAAGGAGGAATTGCCCTTGCCCAATATTTGCAGAACCGATTGCAGGCAAGTGAATTAGTGATTCATAAAAGTTTCGGAACTGCCTCCTTACTCTATAAAAACTTGCAACTGGAATTTGTGGCTACCCGCAAAGAACAATATTTCCCCAATAACCGCTATCCGAAAGTGGAATTTGGAACTTTAGTAGATGATGTTCTCAGAAGGGATTTTACTATCAATGCTTTGCTGATGGCTATTACAACAGGTGAAATTTTGGATTTATGCCAAAAAGGACTGAATGATTTGCAACAGGGAATTATCCGCACCGTAAAAGACCCGAACTTAAGTTTTACGGAAGACCCTTTAAGGATGCTGAGAGCCCTGCAATTTGCTATGCGCTTTAATTTTTCTATTGAAGAAAAGACCTTTAAGGCAATGCGGAAAAACGCTCCTGCCTTAAAAATTCTTTCCCATAGAGCTATTCAAAACGAACTGCAAAAAATTCCGGAAAGCCAAAAAAGCAAAGCTAAACAGCTGATTGCTAACCTTGGATGGGAAATAATATTGCCTCTATTTTGAATTTACCGTAATATTATTAAAACTGATCTGGATTTCTGCTTTTGCAGGGATGCTAAATGGCTTTTATTTAAGAAATATAAAAAGCCATTCTTCTCGGTGTTCTCAGTGTAAATAAACTCGGGCTACTTTTTTATCAGAGACAGCACTTCTTTCAGTGTATCCCTTTCTGCTATCCAAAGATATATTCCGTAACCTATAAGCACAACCAGCGGAAAAACAATAGAGAATTTCCCCATATACAGGCATCCCAACGCAAGCACAAGCAACACAGGAAGATAAGTTAAAATATCAATAGTTATCTGCCATAAATCCGCTTTTAACAAAGCTAAGGACATATAGTAAAAAGCAAAGTGCATAACTGCACTAACTAAACAAAACAGCAGGATAGCAAAGGCAAAACTTACCTGCAAACCCAAATACAGAACTAAAATACGCAAACCAAGAGTAATTATATTCCACAGCAATTCCCATTGCGGTTTGCGGCAAATAAATGGTATTCCGCTAATCGGATTATGCAGCATACTGGTTCCATAATAGATTACCAAATAAAGAATTAACGGCATTGCCGCCAGCCATTTATCACCCCAAATTACAGGAACAAGATACTGTAAAAGAAGAGCATAAACAATCAAAGCAGGAATGCCTATTTTTAAAACCAGAGAAGTATAATGCCTTATTCCTACAACACTTGCGGACTTTTCACTCTGAGCTAAAACCGGAAAGAAAACCTGAGCAAAAGAGGTATTCAACATCCCTACGGGAATAGCAATCAATTGTGAAGCAAAGAAATAAACACCCATTAAAGCCGGTTCCACCAAAGTCCCCAAAAAAAGAATTGGAGCATTGATAGAATATGCCTGCAACAGGTCTATGGCATTAACCATAAGCAGGAAATTACTATTACGGGAAAAAAGTGCAAGCGTCTTTTTCAGCCACTTAAAGCTAAAAACCCTTTTCAGTAAAGATAGAGGCAAGCGCGGCAGTTTAACACACAGATAAACTAATTCAGCCAGATTACCTATATAAAATAGCACAATAAACAACCAAGCATAACGCCAAAAATAGATAAGTGCAAGGCAAAGAACAGAATAGATAATAACATTTATCGTTTCTGCCAAAGCCAGGTCTTTAAACTGAAACTTCTTTTGCGCATAAACACGCACAATCCTACGCAGAGATTCAATAAAAATCAAACCTCCGCCATAAGAAAGAACTTTGCCCAGTTCTGCACTATGATAATAGGCACCAATGTTTTTACCAAAAACAGCCAATAAAACAGTTATAATAGCAGAAACAAGAAGTCCCGTCTGCAAAAGAGCCAGAAAATTTACCCTTTCTTTTTGTCTGGAAACAAGATACAGATAATCCAACCCCAAATGAGTAACATAAGTTAGCAATGCCAAAATAGCGGAAAAACTGCGGTAAATGCCAAAATCAGTTTGAGTTAGCCATTTTGCCAGAAAGATAAAAAGGATTAAACTAATAGCTCTTCTTAAAATAGTTGTAGAAAGAGTCCAGCGAATGCCTGAAATCACTGTTTTTGTGTGCATTTGCCTCTGTTAAAAAATCTCTGTCTGCGCGGAGGCAGGAGTTAAACCTAAGTGCTTGTATGCTTTGAAAGTAACTTTTCTGCCCTGGGGACTGCGTTCCAGAAAACCCTGCTGCACCAAATAGGGTTCAAAAATTTCTTCTATGGTTCCGGAATCTTCTCCAATGGCAGTAGCGATTGTTTTAATGCCTACAGGGCCTCCATTATAATTTTCAATAATCGTCGTTAAAATGCGTTTATCCATTTCATCCAAGCCGGCATTATCCACCTGCAGCATTTGTAAAGCAGACAAAGCAATATCTAAAGTTATAATTCCTTCCCCTTTTATTTGAGCATAATCTCGCACTCTTCTAAGTAAACGATTAGCAATACGAGGAGTGCCTCTACTGCGTCTGGCAATTTCTTGAACGCCATCATCTTCCGTTGGAATATTTAACAAGCGTGCACTTCGGCGAATAATTTGGGCAATGGACTCCTGATCGTAATAATCCAAACGCAGAATAATACCAAATCTATCACGCAGAGGAGGAGTAAGCAAACCCGCTCTGGTAGTAGCTCCAACAAGAGTAAAATGTTCCAGAGGAATTTTTAAGGTGCGGGAATTGGGACCGCTATCCAGAATGATTTCCATTTCAAAATCCTCCATAGCGGGATAGATATATTCTTCAATAATATGGGAGAGACGATGAATTTCATCTATGAACAGTGTTTCGTGACGCTGGAGATTAGTTAAAATGCCTGCTAAATCCGAGGGTTTTTCAATAACCGGACCACTGGAAACAGTTATATTAACTCCCATTTCGCGAGCAATAATTCCTGCCAGGGTTGTTTTTCCCAAGCCAGGAGGCCCGTATAAAAGGATATGATCAAGCGATTCCCCACGCAGTTTGGCTGCCTTAATACTGATATCCAAAAGTTCCTTGATATGAGTTTGCCCGATAAATTCCTTTAAGGTTCTGGGACGTAGGGCTCTATCCAGCTCTACATCTTCATTTAATTTATCGGGATTATTGATTCTTTCCAGCATTAGTTACCTGTTATTTTCGCTATTTCAGCAATCCCAAAATTTTCATAACTTCCAGTCGCCAAACCATCCAGGCAGCTTCCCAAACGATTTTTCGGCTCATTTTAGAGACGCCGTTTTTGCGTTCCGTAAAGACAATTGGGATTTCTTTGATGTGAAAACCTTTCACCCAAGCTCTAAAATTCATTTCTATCTGAAAGGCATATCCATCGGAGAGGATTTTATCCAAATCAATATTTTCCAGAACCTTACGCTGAAAACATTTGAATCCGCTGGTTGGGTCTTTAACAGGCATCCTGGTAATTGTGCGGACATATTTACTGGCAAAGTAACTGATTAGCAATCTTTTGATAGGCCAGTGAATAATATTTACACCTTCACAATAGCGACTACCAATTACTAAATCGTATTTTTTGGCAGCATTTAGCAAGAGAGGAATATCTTCAGGATTATGAGAAAAATCGGCATCCATCTCCATAATGTAATCATAGTCCCTTTCCAACGCGTATTTAAAACCTGTAACATAAGCAGAACCAAGACCCATTTTTCCTGGACGCTCCAGTAAATGAATGCGGGGTTCGGAACTTTGCATAAATTTAACTCTTAACGCAGTGCCATCTGGAGAGTTATCATCAATCACCAGCACTTCAATTGTTTCGCTTTTGGCTAAAACCTGTTCCAAGAGCTTTTCAATATTGTCTATTTCGTTATAAGTTGGTATAATTATTAGTGTTTTCATTGTTTATCCAGATTATTTTCCAGCAATTGGGGTTCGGGAACTTCGCTAAATGGCTTTGCCGGATTTCCTGCCACGATTGTTTTAGCGGGAACATCTTTGGTAACAACCGCTCCCCCTGCAACAGTTCCATCACTATGAATTGTCTTTCCTGGCAGGATTGTAGCGTTAACTCCTATCCTGGAACCAGTCATCATCGTTACTCCTTTGAAATGTTTAAAGCGTTCTTTATCGCGACCCATATAATTATCGTTACTTGTTGCTACACAAGGAGCTATAAAACAATAGTCACCAATTTCCGAATAGGCAGTAACATAGCAGTTTGTTTCCAGTTTATTTCTGTTGCCTATATGCACAAAGTTCTCAATTGTAACATTTCTGCCGACTATGTTTAAATCGCCTAAAGTAACATTTTCCCGAATAGTTGCCAGATCAGCAATCAAATTACGGTTACCGATTGTGCATTGACAATAAATAATTACATTGCTGCCAATCTGGCAAAAATCCCCTATTTCTGTGCCTTTCAGGTCTGTTGGCACTTTAAAAATACTGCGTGGAGAGGAAAGCGGTTTTTTGCCAATTATGGTTCCATCATCTATCCGGCAGGCATTTCCGATTTTTGTATCCGGATGAATAATAACATTATGCCCTATCAGACAGTCATTTCCAATCTGGACTCCTGCCATAATAACGACATTATTGCCCAAGGTTACATTCATTCCAATTTTAGCACTTTCGTCAATAAACCGGTTCATTCGTCCTCCCTTTTTTTACTTAATACCATTTTTTGCTTGATAAGTTTTAAGGCAAGAAAAAAAATGGATTTATGGAAAAATATATAGCTGATTTCTGCAATTATCTTGCTTTGGAAGGTAAATCGCCCAGAACGATTACTGCCTATAAGCTGGATTTGGAACAATTCCATTCATTTATTCAACGCTATTTTGAAAATGGCGAAGTGGATATAAAAGGAATTACCGTTCTTAATATTCGGGATTTTTTCCGCTTTCTTAATGAAAAACCTGATTGTAACCGCTCTTTAGCGCGTAAAAGTGCTGCCTTAAATTCCTTTTTCCGCTATTGTAAAAGAAGCGGTTTTATTCAGAATAACCCTATGGAAAAAATTAAGCGTCCCAAATATGAAGTTCCTCTTCCCAAATGTTTTACCGAAGAAGAAGTGCGCACTTTGCTTTCTATTCCGGATACCGATAGTCCCTTCGGAATAAGGAATAAGGCAATTTTGGAGACCTTATATTCTTCCGGATTACGTATTTCCGAACTGGCAGGAATCCGTTTGCAGGATATTGATTTGAAAAGAGGATTAGTAAGGGTTACAGGAAAAGGCAATAAACAGCGTATTGTGCCCCTTGGTTCTTATGCTATTGAAGCAATAAATAACTATTTAAAGGTGCGTCCCCAATTTATGCGAGAAAATAGTCCCGATTTGCTCTTTTTAACTAAAAGCGGTAAAGCATTTGACACAAAACAGCTGGATATTATTCTAAAACGCTATTTTGAACTCGTTGCCAAAGCTAAGGGCTATTCTCCTCATTCTTTAAGACACAGTTTTGCTACCCATTTGCTTTCCAGAGGAGCAGATTTAAGAGCCATCCAGGAACTTTTAGGACACTCTCTGCTCTCTACTACAGAGACCTATACCCACATTTCCCTGGAAGATATTAAGGAAGCATATAAAAAGGGCCATCCCCGAAGCAAGGAATGAACCCGATTAAAAAATCCATAATTCTATCCCTTATGCTTCCCATATCATTCCCATATCGTTCCCATATCGCAATATGGGAATCAATTGGGATGGTTAAATGCGATATAGGGTTGAAAACAAGGAGAAAAAGCAGATTTTTCTTGAAGATTTAAGTTAGAAATTATAGCACGCAACTGACTGGAGCCATTGGAGCTACCGGATTAAATTCAGGCGTAATTAACGGTCTAATAAATAATCTTATTATTATCTTCTCGGTGCTCTCCGTGTTTTCAGTGCGCTCGGTGTAAAAAAAAGAAGGAAAAGGTGAAAAAAGTTCTTCTCCTATCCATAAACAGCAGCTGGAGTCAATCCAATCCTGCAATATACTACTTACGGGAAATGATTGGGGATTTGCCCTATGATGTTATTCTCAAGGAATGGACATTAAAAGACCGGCTTTTGGATGTGCTGTTTGAAATCTATCGCCAAAAGGCAGAGGTAATTTGTTTTTCTGCTTACATTTGGAACCGTCTTTATTTGCAGGAATTGATTCCAGAAGTTATCAAGTTATTGCCTGAAGCAGTTATTGTAATTGGCGGTCCTGAAGCGGAAAGTTTATCCTTCCTGAAAAGAAAAGGGCTTTATATTGTCCAAGGTGCTGGTGAAGGAAAATTTCGCTTTCTGGCAGAACACGATTTTTCTGCTAATGATGAAGACCTTTCTCGGGCTAAACATATTCCCTTGAAAGATATTCCTTTCCCTTACAGAGAAAGCGATGGGGATACTTTAAAAGGCAAATTGCTATATTATGAAACATTTAGGGGCTGCCCTTTTGCCTGCATTTATTGTCTTTCGGCAAATGATAAACGCTCCGAACTTCGCTATCAGCCAAATAACCAAAAAGATATGCAATGCCTGAATAAGGAATTGGAGACCCTGATTTCTTTTCAGCCAAGAACTATAAAATTCGTAGACCGCAGTTTTAATCTCCATAAACAGCTGGCACACTATATTTGGAAGTTCTTTATGGAACAAAATTGCCCGTGCGATGTCCATTTTGAAATCTACCCCGATTTGTTGGAAGAAGACGATATTGCTTTACTGGAAAAAGCACCGGAAAATAGAATCCGTTGGGAAATTGGTATTCAGACAATAAACTCGGAAGTAGCTTTGAATTGTGGCAGAAAGTCCAATTGGGAAAAGACAAAATGGGTTTTACAGGAACTGAAAAAACGCACTAAAGTACACATCCACACTGACTTGCTTGCCGGTTTGCCCGGGGAAAATTATGCTTCCGTATTAAATGGCTTAAATGAGGTCTGCGCTATTCTTCCGGATGCTGTTCAACTTGGCATTTTAAAAATTTTACCCGATACCCCGATGCAGAAAATTGCCTCGGAATTAAATTATAAATGGCTCAGCCAACCACCCTATCAATGTCTTTCTTCCGATGCCCTTTCTTTTGAGGAAATACAGCAATTGGAAAATTTTGCCAAGCTCTTAAACCTGTATTGGAATAAAGAAGAATACAAAAGTATGTGGCAGGAAATGCTACAAAAACACTCTGCTACAGATATTCTAACAGCTCTTCAACAAAAACACCAAGAACTTGGCTATGAATTGCATTCTCTATCCAAAGCTAAAAGAAATGCTGTTATGGCTGATATCTATGTAGCCGGAAGACACCGTTCCTCCGCAAAAAAGTAGAAAGGTAGAAAGGTGAAAAAGTGGAAAAGTGGAAAAGTGGAAAGGTGAAACAAGGAGATAATTTTTTTATATACTTGAAAGTTAGGGGGTCATCAACGCTTAACTAACTTTTACACTACCCTATATTTAGTTTAGTGGTGAGGACTCATAACGACCATAATTCCTTCTCTAAATTTGTATTAAAGCCGTTATGAGTCCTTTGCACCTTGAAAGATATAACCCAAGAAAAAATATTAAGGTGCAAACGACTCCTGATTTACATATTTGCTGACGAGGAAATCAACCTTCCGGAAAAGCTGGTTGCCCTTTTACATTGCTCAAAAAGTGCAGTGATATACTTTTCTGCTTGAGCAGGAATAAACTTGATAGTTTTGCTTAATTCGGCAATTTTAACAGCTGATGGCTCAAACTTGGCAGGAACATAATTCTGTAAACTAACCAGCAACTTTTCCGCTTCTTGGTTCCAAAAAGGCACTTCCGCACTATTGGGATTAATCCAATTCAAAGTATAAAACAAACGCATCAATTCATTTATAATAATGGACTTGGCAGGATTGGCACTTTTTGTTATCTGCCCCAAATCACTTAAAGCGGTTCCTGTCATTTCCAGAAAACTCGGAGCCGGAATTAACAAATCCACGGGTGCTTTTTCATCTTCAAAAGTCATTATGGCAACACTAAATTTTGCTTGATTGGCTAAAGCGGGATAGACACCCCAACTTAAAACAAAATCCGAAACGGAAAGAGAGAAATCCGGCTGCATAGCTAAACAACCAAGATGATTACGAAAATCGGTAGAAACCAGAAGATTATCGGTTCCCTGTTCAGAAGCAAAACACCATAAGGCAAAAGCTTCCTGTTCCGAAATGCGATTTTGATTATAGATAAAGAGTGTCTTATCCGTTGCCTGAACTTCTGCCAGATTGTTATAAACAGCATCGGCAAAACGACAAAACGCATTTTCCGGATAGTTTACTAAAGTTAATTTCTTTCCCTTTCTTTGCTGTAAGCGGATTAAAGTTGCCAGCACCTGATTTAGTTCTCCGTAAACAACATATTGCTCAAATTTATCCAGAATTTTATAGGGTTCTTTTTGCGGACTTAAGTTAAGAAAAACATCGCTGAAGGCGGAAAAAACAGGATTGGCAGAAAGTTCTGTCTCATATTTATGAGCAGCTCTTTGCAGTATCAGCATTTCTTCCAGAGAAATATAAGGACTAATTTCAAAGCGTTTTGAACTGCATAAAGAAATTTCTTTGGCTATTAAATCAGTTGCTTCCTGCCAGCTAATTTCCTTAAAAATGCCGTTTTCCTTAAACAGCGGAACTTTCAATCTATCTTTGTCATAAAAGCTCTGCCAGCCAAATCTTCCCTTAAAACAGAGATTTTTACCGTTAAAAGCAGGTTCCTCTTGGGGAGTTGTAACCCGGGTAACAATTCCTGCTTGTGTTTCGGTTTGAATAAAACAGCCCACTCCACATAAACCACAATTTTGCAGAGAGATATCTTTGGGATAAGGATTGAATTTATAGTGAACAGTCCTTTGCATTAAAGCACCTACGGGACAAACATCAATGCATTTGCCACAGGATAAACAGCTTGTCTTGGTTAACGAATCCCCAAATTCGGGAGCTACAAGAGTGGCAAAACCTCTATAAATATAGCCCAAAACTGCAGGACCCTGAATTTCGGCGCAGGTTCTGATACAGCGCCCGCAATATATACACTTATTGGGATCCCGCATAATAAAAGGATGACTGTAATCAATAGGATGTTTATTTTTATCCCCTAAAAATTGAGCGGGATTTACAAAATAATCTGTGCAATATTTACGCAGGGAGCAGGTCTCATTAACAAAACAACCACATTCCAAACAACGTTTTGCTTCTGCCTTTGCCGTCTCTTCAGAAAAACCGAGCTCCACTTCTTTAAAACTATTTTTTGCCTCAATTACAGGCAGTTCTGGCATCTCTTGGCGCTCAATTTTTTCATATATAGAATACTCTTCTGGGCTAACTTCTTGTAATGTATTAGCTTTTTTACTGTCAAAAGGCATCAGCTCTGGGGTTATTTCTCCCGTTTCCAAAAACCTGTTTATAGCGGTTGCAGCTATCCTTCCATCGGCAATAGCTTCAATTGCGGTAGCAGCACCTCTTCTAAAATCACCTCCGGCAAAAACATTGCCCAAGCCGGTAAACATAGTTGATTCATCTACAATAGCGGTTTGCCAACGGGAAATAGGCAAAATCTTGTCCTCAATATAGTTCTCCTGGCGGGCAAAAATATCCACTTCCGGAACTTGGGAAATAGCAGCAATGATGCTGTCAAAAGGCAGTTCAAAATATTCACCGGTAGGTTCAGGTCTTCTTCTTCCGCTTTTATCTGGTTCTCCTAAACGCATTTTTTCTATTTTTACGCTGGTTAGATGTTCACCCTTGCCTATATATTCAACAGGATTGGCAAGATAGAAGAATTTAACGCCTTCTTTTTCACAAGCGGCAATTTCACTTGGCTCGGCAGGCATTTCAGCTTTAGTTCTTCTGTAAATAACTGAAACCTCACAACCTTTTCTAACGGCAGTTCGGGCACAATCAACGGCAGTATTTCCTCCTCCGACGATAGCTACTTTTAATCCTAAATCAGGTGAATTGCCTAAAGCGTGCGCTTTCAAAAAATCAACCCCTAAGAAGCAACCTTCTAAATCACTGCCTTTAACCGGCATTTGAACTGCTTTTTGTGCTCCTATTGCAAGATAAACGGCAGCAAAATCCTGTGCCAGGTCTTGCAAAAAGATATCTTTCCCCAATTGTTTATTATATTCAATCTGCATTCCATTCGTGCACATCAGCTCTATTTCCGCATCCAAAACATCTTTGGGAAGCCGAAATTCCGGAATTCCATAACGCAACCAACCACCTGCTTTCGGAGCTGCTTCATAAATAATAACTTCATAACCCCAGTTGGAAAGATAATAGCCACAGGTTAGTCCGCTGGGTCCTGCTCCGATAATAGCAACTCTTTTGTTTTTAGAAGGTAACCTTTCGGGAACATAATTCCACACATCTTCGTTATCCATATCGGCAGCATATCTTTTCAGCTGACGAATAGCAATGCTTTCATCCACAATTTGTCTTCTGCATTCCTTTTCACAAAAGGCAGGACAAATACGACCAAGGGTTAATGGCATTGGCAGTTTCTCTTTAATAACTTTCACTGCCTCATGATATTTTCCGTTAGCTATCAAAGAAACATAGGTCTGAATATCAACAAAATCAGGGCAAGCAACTGTGCAGGGAGCAACACAATCCGCATAGTGATTGGAAATAAGTAATTCCAAAGCCATTTTACGCGCTTTATGGATTGACTCGCTATCGGTTATAATTTCCATTCCTTCAGAAACAGTTGTTCCGCAAGAAGTTACAAAACCCTTTCGGCTTTTCACTTCTACTAAGCAGACCCAACAGGAACCATAAGAGCCAAGTTCTTCATCATTACATAAAGTAGGAATTTCAATATTATTTTGTCTGGCAAGTTCTAAAATAGTGATGCCTGGTTCTGCTTTAACCGTTTTCCCATTCAATATTACATCTATCATTGCCTGCACACCTATTCTTTAATTACTGCATTGAACTTGCAAACATTTTGGCAAGCTCCGCATTTGATACATTTGCTTTGATCTATTTTATGCACTTGTTTTGTTCTTCCGGAAATGCAGGAAACAGGACATTTTCTGGCACAAAGAGTGCAGCCGACACATTTTTCGGGATTGATTTTATATTGTATCAAGGAAGTGCAAACACCTGCAGGACAATGTTTATCAACAATATGAGCCAAATATTCATCCCTAAAATAATGTAAAGTAGTAAGAACAGGGTCAGGAGCTGTTTGTCCCAAACCACAAAGAGAACCCTTAATAACATTTTCTGCCAGTTCTTCCAGGTTATCCAGGTCTTGCAATTCACCTTTTCCTTCCGTTATGCGGGTTAAAATTTCCAGCATTCGTTTTGTGCCTATTCTGCAGAAAGTGCATTTCCCGCAGGATTCGTTTTGGGTAAAATTCAGGAAAAACCTTGCTACATCAACCATACAGGTTCCTGAATCCATTACTACCATTCCTCCGGAACCCATAATTGCACCTGTTGCAGTAATAGAATCGTAATCAACTATGGTCTCAAGTTTTTCGGCAGGAATGCAACCCCCGGAAGGACCTCCCATTTGAACCGCTTTAAAGGGATTGGCTGTCTTCATTCCACCTCCAACCTTATAGATAATATCCTTCAGGGGAATTCCCATTGGAACTTCAATTAAACCGCTACCGGCAATTTTTCCAGCTAAAGCAAAAACCTTGGTTCCGGGTGATTTTTCCGTTCCGTATTTCCTAAATTCCTGTGCACCGTGCATAATTATCCAGGGAATATTTGCCCAGGTCTCTACATTATTGATGTTTGTTGGTTTGCCCCAAAGTCCTTTAACTGCAGGATAAGGAGGGCGTAAAGTAGGCATACCTCTTTTCCCTTCAATAGATTGCATTAAAGCAGTTTCTTCTCCGCAAACGAAAGCACCTGCACCTTCTTTGATGTGTAAAGCAAAACTGAAAGAGCTACCCAGAATGTTTTTCCCCAGATAACCCTTTTTTTCGGCGGCAGAAATTGCAGTTTTCAAATGTTCCAAAGCCATAGGATATTCTGCCCGGCAGTAAATATAACCCTCATTAGCACCAATAGCATAAGCACCAATAATCATACCTTCAATCACGGAATGGGGATCACCTTCCAGAGTACTGCGGTCCATAAAAGCACCAGGGTCTCCTTCATCGGCGTTACAAATCACATATTTCTTGCTTGAATTTTCAAATGCGCAAAGTTGCCATTTCAGTCCTGTAGGAAAACCGGCTCCACCTCTTCCTCTTAAACCGGATTTCTTAATCTCCTCAATTATGGCATTTCTTTCCATTTTCAGGGCTTTTTTCAGGGCTTGATATCCCTCTCTGGCTTCATAATCCTCAATACATTCCGGGTCTATAATTCCGCAATTGCGCAAAACTATTCTTTGCTGATTTGCCAAAAGAGCATTATGCTTACCACTAATCTTTTCCGCTAAAATTATGTTTTCAGCAGGAGTTTTTCCTGCTATATAGTCCTCCAGTATATGAGTTATAGTTTCCGGATTGGCTTTACCGATATGAATGGAACCAAGTTCGGAACCCACAAATTGCACAATTGGCTCCTCAAAACACATTCCAATGCAAGCTGTCTTTTTCAAAATTACAGGTCTGGAATTGGCATTAAGATATTGTTCCAAAGCAAGATACACTTCTTGAGCACCAGCAGCTACACCACAACTTGCCAAACCAACTTTTACGATTATATTATTCATTCAGAATCCCCGTTTTTGTATTGATTCAGAATGGCAGGAATTGCCTCGGGAACAAGTTTGCCATAAGTTTTACCATCAATCATAATTACCGGCGCTAAAGAACAACAGCCCAAACAGGCAACTTCCATAACCGTAAATTGCATATCGGATGTAGTGTTTTCACCTTCGGGAAGCTGTAATATTTCAATTATGGCATTTTTTATACTGTCAACATCTGAAACATGACAGGCAGTTCCTTTACAGACCCGGATTAAATGTTTACCCTGCGGTTTTAAGCGAAACATAGAATAAAAGGTGGCTACACCAAATATTTCCGCAGAAGGTATTTCCATTTTATCCGCTAAATATTGCATTGTTTCTCTGGATAAATAACCCCTTTCTTTTTGGACTTCTTGCAGAAGGGGTATCAGAGAACCTTTCTTGTCCTGAAATTTAGCCAGAATTTTATCCAGTTCCGGGTAGGCATTTTCCATTGTCAGTCCTTTATCTGTGAGTATTGTAAGATATATAAACAGTATATTTTCTCAATTTTACAGGCAACAGATTTTTATGAGGCAGGAAATGTCAAACAAAAAAAGGCAAAACAGGTTTACAGTTTGAAAAACCGTCCCTGAAAATCGTAATTCTCAGCTTCTTTTTATCTCCTGAAATAAGCTGAATAAATAAAAATCTTTACAAAAAACAGCCACTCTAAATCGTGGTTTTCTGAAATGCCTTTAGGAGAATCTTATGTCAGACAAGGTACATTCCAATAGCAGTAAAACTGCAATGAAAGAAATGAAAGAAGAATATCTGCGGATGCTTGAAGAATCCTTTCAAAACACAGCAGAAATTAAAAAGGGCGATGTTATTGAAGCTCCCATTGTAAGCATCGGCGAACAATACATAATCCTTAATTTAGGCGGTAAATTTGATGCTTATGCCGAAATCGGAGAGTTTTCCGATTCCAGAGGAGTTTTGCCTTACAAAGTAGGTGACAACTTAAAGGGTTATGTTGTTGACCAGAATGAAAATGGCTATGTCGTTGCGCGGAGCTTGACTAAACAGTATGTAGATAAACAATCCATTCTTGAGGCATTTGAGAAAAAAATCCCGGTGCAGGGAAAAATATATACTCCAACGAAGGGTGGTTTCAATGTAGATATTCTTGGAGCACGGGCATTTTGTCCCGTATCACAGGTCTCATTGCATCCTGTGGAAGATAGTTCTCAGTTTATAGGAAAAACTCTTGATTTTCTGGTTATTGAATGTTCCGAAAATTGCAGGCGGATAGTTGTTTCGCATCGTCAACTGGAAGAAATGCGAGAACAGGAAAGAAAAGAAACGGCTTTAGCCAAATTGAAAGTAGGTGATATCGTTAAAGGTAAGGTCTTAAGAATGACTACTTTCGGAGCTTTTATTGACTTGGGCGGAATTGAAGGTTTAATGCATGTTTCCGAAATTTCCTGGCAGCACATTGTTAGACCGCAAGACGAACTGAAAAAAGGTCAGGAAATTGAGGTTAAAATTCTGGATATCAAGGGAGAAAAAATTGCTCTTTCGCGTAAGGTCTTGCTTGAAGACCCCTTTGAAGTAGCAATGAAAGAACTGCATGAAGGAGATATCATCAATTGTCGTGTTCTCCGTTTACACAATTTTGGAGCTTTTGCTGAATTGAAACCCGGTGTTGAAGGTCTTATTCCTATTTCTGAAATGAGCCGTAATCGCAATATTTCTCATCCCCGGGATATTGTGAAAGAAGGGGACTGGGTTCAAGTTCAAATTTTACGCATAGATGAAGATACTCATAAGATATCTCTATCGCTGAAGGCATTGGAAGCAGACCCCTGGGATAAAATAGATGAAATTATTCAGCTGGAAACCCCTTTTGAAGGAATTGTGGAAAGCTCTACCAATTTCGGCGTTTTTGTTACTATCAGTGAAGGAATTACAGGTCTGTTGCCCAAATCCCGGGTACGGAAAAATGACACCTTCCAAACAGGCGAGCCGGTAACTTTGATGGTAACTGCCATAGATAAAGAAAATCATAGAATTACTCTTGATTATACCGATCGTTCACCTGTAGAATTGGCTGAAGAACGCGTCCGTTCGGAAGAACATAACTATAGAGATCAGCATAACGAAAAAATTCGCAGTTCAAATCCACGCCGGGGTGGAAGAAATCGCAGTGATGAGGAGTGGCGTAAATATGCCAATCAGAAAGTAAATCCGGCAGCTGATAATCCTTTCAAAGACCTTTAATTTTCCGTAATGTCAAGCAAACCCAATCAGTTTATCCAGTTACGTAAAGAAAAACTGGCAAAAATTAAAGCCCTGGGTATTGATCCTTATCCCATAAAATCCTATCGTACTCATTATATTTCCGACCTGCTTAAAGATAAGGAAGAACAGCTTCAAAAAGCTGAAGAAGTCACTATTACCGGGCGTTTAACAGCTATGCGACGGCAGGGTAAAATCGGTTTTGGCGATCTGGAAGATATTTCCGGAAAAATTCAACTTTATGTAGCTCAAAATTTAATCGGCGAGGAAAACTACGAACTATTCAAACTTTGTGATCCGGGTGATTTTATTCAAGCCACAGGAAAAACATTTTTCACGCAAACAGGTGAGTATTCCCTAAAATGCAATAATATAAAACTCCTTTCCAAAAACATCAGACCCTTACCTGCAGTGAAGGAAAAAATCGTGGACGGCAAAAAAATCCGTTATGATGAATTTTCCGATATTGAACTCCGTTATAGAAAACGCTATCTTGACCTTTTGCTTAATCCTGAACACCGAAAAGTTTTTGAAACGCGGGCAAAAATCATTACTGCTATTCGGAATTTTATGGATAGCCGGGGTTATGTGGAAGTAGAAACCCCTATTTTACAACCCCTTTACGGTGGAGCAAATGCCAGACCTTTCATTACTCATCATAACACTTTGGATATGGATTTGTATCTCAGAATTGCTACGGAGCTTTATTTAAAGCGTTTAATTGTAGGCGGTTTTGAAAAAGTTTACGAGCTCGGCAAGGATTTTCGCAATGAAGGTATGGATAGAACTCATAATCCGGAATTTACCATGATTGAGTTTTACGAAGCATATTCCGACCTGGAAGGGATGATGGATATCGCTGAAGAGCTGATTAAACATTTGGCTTTGGACATAATCGGCAAGGATACTTTCTTTTATCATAATCACCAGGTTTGCTTAAGCGGAGAATGGAAAAGAGCATCTTTACCCGATCTGGTTAGTGAATTTGTCGGACAGAATGTAATGAATATCAGCTTTGAAGAGCTTTCTACCATCTGTAAAAACAAGGAGTTGGTTATCCCTCCGGGCTCCGAAAAAGGAAAACTGATTGCTCTGCTCTTTGAAAATTTTGTAGAAGAAACACTTATCCAACCAACTTTTGTGCGTGATTTTCCCAAAGAGGTCTCACCTTTGGCTAAGGCAAAACCCGAAAATCCCTTTGTTGCAGACCGTTTTGAACTTTTTATTGCCGGCGGCGAATTTGCCAATGCCTTCAGTGAATTGAATGATCCTTTGGAGCAAAGAGTCCGTTTGGAAGAACAGGCAAAGTTACGTGCTTTGGGAATTGACGATGCCAATGTCGTGGATGAGGATTTTTTAGAAGCACTGGAATACGGAATGCCTCCTATGGGGGGACAGGGAATCGGCATAGACCGCTTAGTTATGTTGCTAACCGAAAACGATTCCATTAAGGAAGTTATCCTCTTCCCCCAGATGAAAACCACCTAATTTTTTCCAATTTCTGGATAGTCCAATTATGCAATGGTATTATGATATAGGAAAGTAGAAAAAGTTCGCTTTCTGTATAATCAGCGTTATAGATAAAACACAACAGGGACTGTTTTTTTTAACAGTCCCTGTAGTTTATACTTTCGGGATTAAAAAACCCTGCAATTATTTTTATTTATTCGCTTAAGTAGCTAAGCACCTGATTTGCTTTAGCGATAAAACTTTTAAGTTCTTTGCCGCTGAAAGGTTTCTGCTCCAAAAGCGAAAGATCGTGAATGTAGGAGCAAAGGGTTTTAACTTCTTCATCCTTACCCTGTTCGTGAAAGGTAAGAATCTTTTTGATTATGGGATTATCCCTGTTTACCACCAAAGTATGGTATTTAAGCATATCGGAAGAAGGATTTTGATGAGCCAGCAGATCCATATCATGCCAGCGACGCATATATTCACTAAACACAATCATTGAAGGTATTTCGGGGCTTTTTAAGCTCTTCACTTCTACTTTAATTTCGGTAAAAGCATTATCTTCAAGGGCTTTCATTGCTTCAGCACCCAGTTCTTTACGCACATTTTCCGGCAGTTCAAAGGGTTTAATGATTGTTTGCTCATCTTTTTGAATCAGATAAGGACTTAAGAGGGTTGCAGCTTGAGGAAACTTTTTCAGAAAATCGGCATAACTTTCTTTGCTGAAACTTGCCTCCACTTGTTGGTCTAATGCCTTGTAAAATAGTTCTTTCAGCTTATCTTCAGAGTCACTTGCAACCCCTTCTTTATTTAGCAAGAGGTCATTAACTTCGCTATCAATGCGCACAAATTCAATGTTATTCAGCTTATTTTCCAGCTGTTGATAAAGATGGGTATCCAGAGGACTGGTTTGAAAAACAACTTCAATACCCTGTTCTTTCATTAAATTCAGGTAGCTGACTTGGGTATCTTCACTGGCTGCATACCAAATCTTTGTCCTTTCACCTTCGCTTTTATTGCGGGCTTTGTATTCTTCAATAGTTACATAGTCGCCGCTGGCGGATTTGAAGATAATGATATCCTTCATTGCCTCAAAGAAATCGTCATCTTTCAGCAAGCCAAATTTGATAAAAGCATTAATATCTTCCCAGTAGCTTTCATATTTCTTGCGGTCTTCCTTGAAGGTATTATTGAAATGGTCAGCTACTTTTTTTACTATATACTGGCTGATTTTTTTCACCTGGGCATCGTTTTGTAAAAAACTGCGAGAGACATTGAGAGGAATATCCGGAATATCAATTCCGCCTTTCAAGAGTAGAAGAAATTCCGGAATCAGGTCTTCCAAATTATCCGCTACAAAAACATTATTGCAATAGAGTTTCACTTCTCCTTTGAAGAAATCGGGCTCATTGCGCAATTTGGGAAAATATAAAATCCCCTTCAGATTAAAAGGAAAATCCACATTCAGATGAATCCAGAACACAGGGTCCATATAATCGTGAAAGACATTTTTGTAAAATTCAATATATTCTTCATCTTTCACTTCGTTGGGTTTACGGTTCCAAAGTGCTTCTTTCTGGTTTACTTGTTTGCCTTCAAACATAATTGGATAGGGCATAAAGTTACAGTATCTTTCCAGAATTTCCCTTATTTTATTGGGATCAGCATATTCCGCATTTTCTTCATTCAGGTAAACAGTTACGGTAGTTCCAATTTCTTTGCGCTTTCCTTTACTCATAATGTATTCCGTACTGCCGTCACATTCCCAGAAAGCGGGTTCACTTCCTTCCGTGCAAGAAAGCGAATCTATAGTTACTTTATCGGCAACCATAAAAGCAGAATAAAATCCCAGTCCAAAATGGCCAATCATATTGTTCTGGATGTCCTTGTATTTATTAATAAAATCCTCGGCACCCGAAAAGGCAATCTGATTGATGTATTTCTTTATTTCCTCAACTGTCATTCCAATTCCGGTATCCATTACTTCTATTGTTTTTTTGCCTTTATCCAGCTTAACTTCTACTTTCATATCCTCTTCTTTGTAATTAGGATCGGCATATTTGCGTTTGGCTATGGCATCTACCGAATTGGAAATCAATTCTCTTAGGAATATATCGTGCTGAGAATAGAGCCATTTCTTGATAATCGGGAAGATATTCTCGGTATGGATGCTCAAACTTCCTTTTTCTTTTGTTTTCTTGTCTGCCATTATGTTTTAATCTCCTTATTTTAATTCATTGTGTTTCTGGAGATAAAATAATCGGTCTTGGCTTATTGTCAAGATTTTTTAGCAGTCCCATAACTTGATTGCTAAATTTGTGCAAAACAAATCAGGACTCGTTATGCGGAGGGTTGATATCCTCATCAACCAGCAAAATCGGAAGGGTTAAATGACTCCCAGCTTGCAGTTTGCCTGCCTATTTTTCCCGGACAAAACCTTCTTATAACCCGGTAACAAATAAGTAACAATCCCGTAACGAGATTACTGCAGTGTTAGGGAAGTGTTACAGAAGTGTTACGGGGTCTTCTTGGAATTAACTGATTTGCAGGAAGTTACAAATTTGGAGATAAATACCCTAAAGAACATAAATTTATCCCGCAGAATTCGCTGATTATGCTGATTTTATTTGTTGTGCCGTCATTAGTCATAAGCGCCCAAAAAAGATAAGTTCAGGAATAAATTTGTGAAAACGCTAATAACTCCTGACTTACAAGGGATGTTGTTCTTCCTGTATATTATTCTTGACTAAATTTGAAAGAACACAATTAATGTTTTTTATAAGTTCTTAGACCATAAAAATTGGGAGTATTGATGAAAAGGATTTGGATAATAATACTAACCCTTCTGCTGGTTTTTCCTCTGGCAGGAGTAGTTCAAGAAACCGCTTCTCTAAAGCATTTTCTTTATGGAAATGAACCCAATTGCGCTTACGACAATTGGATTTCCCATTTAGCTGAAGGTATTGCAATTCAGGGCTACAATACTTATGCTCCTTACGATAGACAAACCAACGGTTTTGGTGATTTTGTAGTTCCTAATGATGATCAACTAACTGCTTGGAATTATATTGTGGACTTATTTTTAGCCGGCTCCTTTGATGAAGCGCAGACAGCGATTAATAATGTCGGATTTCCTTATCAGGTTGTTCTTTTTAATGATACGGACAGTGGCATAACTTATAGAATGTTGCGTGAAGTTCCCAATCCGGAATATTATGATGATAACGGAACTGATGATACTTATGATGATGAAAACGGTGCTTTTGCCTACGGTTGGGGTTTGTATCTTTACAATCCTTTAGGGAGTAGACCTGTTATTGTAACTGTTCCTCATCCTTGTGATGATTTTCCTACTCCTGCTTTTGCTTTAGAGGCATTTCAAATTTGGGATGCCCAATTTTTATTGATCAATGGAGCAGGTAGAGAAGTAAGATGGACAAATCAAGGTAGTTATAATAATTCCAAATCCATATCTGATCCTACGCGCGTAACCAATCATCCTTTCAATGTCTGTTATAAAAAGTTTGCAGACCTTATTAGAACCGAGTTTAATATCCGGGAATTTTCTCCTCAAATACATAGTTACGATTGGAATTATCATCCTGGTTATCCTAATGTCCAAATTTCAGCAGGATACAATCGTCTCTGTCCCAACCTTCCTATTAGAGACCTTTCCAGCCGAAAACTGGATATGATTAATAAGGGTCACCATATAATGATTCCAGCTAATACGGTAGGTTTTCACAGAGAAGTTTATCTGAATGATTTTTATGGTGTTAATTATGATCTCTATCCGTTTCTTTTTGATGATGGTGAACACTGTTATGAGGTAAATAACTATATTGATTTGCCTGCCTATTCCCAAAATTATCAAATGCTGTATACTCAATCCGGAACAACAGATTATGATGTTTATGACCCCTTTCTCCATACAGAGATGGATGAATTGCCCAATTCTTATGAATTAACCGAAAATACCTATAAATGGTTTTACGGCTGGAATGAAGCATTGCAATGCTGGGATTTTGACCATCTTTTTGATAACTTTAAGATGTATTATCTGCGTTGGGTTTACGATTTGGAAAGCGTTATGGACGAAATGTTTGCAATGAATGATGGCTTAATTCCCCCTACTCCAGTAGGTTTTTCCATTCAAAATCAATCCCTTAATTCCATCACCTTAAATTGGCAAAAGGTTGATTGTTACGATTTTGATACCTTTGAAATACTATATTCCATAAATCCTATTGATGGCTATAATTATCAGATTTACAATCGGAACAATAATACAATTTTAGCTTCACCCTATTGTGAAAGTGTTACGGTTCCAGGATTGAGTTCTTCTAATAGCTATTTCTTCAAAATCCGCTCAAAAGATAAAAACGGAAATTATTCGGAACTTTCCAATCAGATAACTACAATTCCCGCTCCAGCCACTATTTATACTTTTACTGCTCACGGTTTGGATAATGAAGTCCGTCTTTTTTGGGGTGTTTCAGGACAAACTAATAATCTGGGATATAAGGTCTATAGGAAGGCACCAACCCAAACTGACTACACTTTAATTGATTCTTACCTTACCAACCCCTCTCTGGCAAATACATCTGTATCTAACTATACCTATTGGGATTATAATGTTACTAACGGTCAGAACTGGGATTATATAATCAGCTGCACGAATGTAAATAACCAGGAATTTTTCTATAATTATCCTGTTTCTGCAGCTGTTAGACCTATTCATAATTTAACTCTTACTAACTCTACTGCCACTTTGGTAGATACTATTTACTTTGCTCAAAATCCTTATGCTTCCGATAGCCAGGATACCTATTATGATATAACCAAGTCCAATCCTTCCGGTTCAAGTTATGTCTGGTCTGCTTTTTGGGAAGCATATTGGGGTTCCAATGGAACAGCACTTTCCCGGGAAGTTAAAGGTGGCTATGATACTGCTTTAGACCTGAAAACCTGGACGATTAGAATTCGCTCTACGGAAGTTAATACACCTCTTTATTTATCTGCTTCCGATAATTTCAACCGAGCGGAAAAACTTTATATTTACGATTCGGGAAACGGAACTTGGCATAACTTATTTAGCGGACCTTATCAATTTATGGTAGCCAATAATAATGTAAGAACTATGACTTTGTATTGGGGTAACCTGCAACCCAAAATTTCTCATATTAACCAAAATAACCAACTTTTTCAAGGTGGCAATAATATTACTTTCCAGTGGAGCGCGCAAAACAGTTTTCTGATTGACCATCTGGATTTGTATGTTAAAAATGAAAGAGATAGCTTGTTTTTAACAGGAAATATTCCGGGAAACCAAAACAGCTGGATATACAATATTCCCCCCAATGTAGATATGCAAAAAGCCCGTTTTTATATCAATTGCTATGCTGTTGATGGTTTAATCCAAACATTTGTCTCGCCTTATACTTTTGCCCTTGTTCCCAGGATGATTTTACACTCTAATGAAGCCGGCTGGCAAACGCGCTCCCAAATTTGGCCCGATTTAACTCCTCCGGTAGAAACTCTTTTCGGTAATGGAGCCATTGCTTTAACTCCAACTAATGAAGGAACCTGGCAGGAAAATGATGATCTCCTGTTTGGCATTGCCTATTGGATAAATGCACCGGCAGTAAATTTCTTTAATTCCACGGCTGAAATTTGTCCAACTGAAATTAACTCTTTTCCGCTGCAACCGGGTTGGAATTTTATAGCCAATCCTCATTATTGCAGTTATTCGGTTCAAAGTTTACGCTTTCTGGTAGGAACAAATCCTTTTCTCTATAGTGAAATGATAGCTCAAAACCTTGTTTCCCGAACCGTATTTGTCTATCGGGAGGGAAAGTTTCAGTCAGTAGACACAATTTTACCCTTTGAGGCATTTTATATCAAATATTATGGTGACCAGTCCTTAAATACTTATCTTCGTTTCTATCCCTATTTTGAAGCACCGGAAATTGACCCACCTGATAATTTCTGGCAATTTAAAGTAAATGTTTCTTCTGCCGGTAGCAATGCGGATGAATTCGTTTTGGGAACAAATCCAATCGCCACCGATGGTTATGATTTTTACCTGGATTTACCTTCTGCTCCCGAGAAACCATTTCCCGGTTTGAGTGTTTTTATAACAAGAGAAGCACCCGAAGATATCTTTTTCAGGGATAAAAAACTTTCAGCTGAATTTAGAGAAGCATTTTCTCCAGTAAACCAACAGGAAAAAATCTGGCACTTCAACCTTGTTTGTAATTCCACCTCTCCTGTGGAATTTAATCTTAGCGATATAGACCTGCCCAATGATTATACCATTCAATTTTATCTTGATTCAGAATACTATAACTATGAGCATACAAATAGCTTTACCTTCTTTCCTAATGAACCTGGAACCTATACGGGATTGATCAAGGTTGCAAACTATCCTGTTAGCGTAAGTGACTTAGTTCAGAAACCAATTTCCAGCGTAACCGTTTATCCCAATCCCTTTAATCCGACAACTACTATTGCCTTTAATACTTTTGCAACTCAGGAAGTTGAACTCTCGTTATATAACCTTAAAGGACAAAAAGTTCGCACCCTTTACCAGGGAATATTAAACGGTGGAGAACATAAATTGATTTGGGATGGAAAAGATAACAACGGCAGAACCGTAAGCAGCGGAATTTATTTTGCCAAAATACAGGCAGGAAAGTATACTCAAATTCGGAAAATGATGTTGATTAAATAAGAGCTGGGGGTTTATGCATAGACCATTTTGAGGGGATAAACCGGAAAAATAAAGATGCGGAAAATAATAGGTTGGCAAATTTCCAGCGCTTTTATCGGCTGGGAAAATGCTTGTAACACTGGTTTTGGGAAAAATTTAGAATAATAAAAGAAGGCATACTTTCAGACACATAATTTGACTGTAAGCTATAATGTTTGAAAAGGAGAAAAAATAATGCAAGCGGGAAGAATATATCTTGATAATTGCGTAACTACCTGTCCTGCACCGGAAGTTTTAGCAGAAATGCAACCCTATTGGGAAAAAAAGTTTTGGTTTCCGGGAACTTTTATCAGCACGGGTGAAAGCACTAATAGCTTGATAAATAAAGCTCAGAATACAATAGCTGAAACCCTTGAAGCCAGCGCTCAGGAAATCCATTTCACTTCCGGAGGCACTTTGGCTAATAACATAGCTATCAAGGGATTAGCTAATGCCTATAAACAGCAGGGAAAACATATAATCGTTTCCGTTGTTGATTATCCTGATTTATTAACTAATGCTGCCTATCTGGAAAAGAACGGTTTTGAAGTAACTTACCTTTCTGCCGATAGCGAGGGCTTTATTTCTCTGGAAGAGCTGAAAAGTGCTATCCGTAAAGATACAATTCTGTTTATGACTACTGCTGTAAATCATACGGTAGGAACAATTCAGCCCTTCGCAGAAATAAAAGCTATTTTAGAGAGTGCCGACCATAAAATTTATTACCACCTGGATGCAGGTCAGGGCTATGGAAAAATTCCTTTGAAGGTAAATGAACTGGGAATAGACACAATGTCTATCAGTGCCCATAAAATACACGGACCTCAAGGTATTGGTGCGCTCTATCAAAGAACGGGCACAAAGCTGGCACAATTGATTCATGGAGTTAAAAGAGTGGATAATCTGCAAACAGGCGGTTTAAGTATTGCTCTTATTGCCGGTTTTGCTAAAGCCGTGGAACTTACCTTTCGTGATTTTCAAGCTAATACAGCTTACTTAAGAGAACTTTCCAATTACCTTTTGGACAGAATAGAAAAGGAAATACCTTATGTTGAATTAAACGGACCCCGAGGAGAAAAAAGAGCTCCTCACAATATCAATGTTTCCATTGACTTCATTGAAGGTGAAGCAATTACAATGATGCTTGATCAAAAAGGAATTACTGTTGCCACGGGAAGTGCCTGCGCTTCGGAAGGATTAAAGGCAAATTATGTTTTAATGGCAATGGGAAAAACACATATTCAGTCACACGGTTCAATGAAATTTACCGTTTCTCGTTATACAACTAAAGCTGAACTGGATGAAACCGTTCAGGCATTAGCAGAAATAACACAAGAATTGCGCAATCGCAGTCCCCTTTATTTAGCAATGACCAAGGAGAAATAAAATGCAATACTCACAAAAGGTTTTAGACCACTTTATGCATCCCCATAATGTAGGTAAAATGGAAAATCCTGATGCTGTAGCCACAGAAGGAAGCCCTGCTTGTGGAGATCAGGTAACTGTTTATCTGAAGGTTGATGACAAAACAAAGACCATTACAGATATCAGCTTTCTTTCTTATGGCTGCGCTTCCAATATTGCTACTGCTTCCATAATTACCGATATGGCAAAAGGAAAGACCTTGGAAGAAGCAAAAAAAATTACCTGGCGCGATGCTATGGATGCTTTGGATGGACTTCCTCCCGTTAAAGTTCACTGCAGTGTTTTAGCTGCTGATACTTTACAATCGGCAATTTCCAATTACGAAATAGCACATGGCTTGAAAGAAGTTCCCAATTTCGGTAAAGCAGCTATAGAAGAGGAGCTGAGAAAAATTATCTATCCGCAAGTAGGAGAAGATATTATCTCTCTAAAAATGGTGAAGTATATTGGCTTTCAGGATGGAGAAGTGACTATTGACATGAACATAATGAAATTTGATCAATGGCGGGATAATATTGCGGAAGAAATCCGTGAACACTTGCAAAAATACCCCGAAGTGAAGAAAATTACGATAAACTTCCCGTAGAAAAAGGTAACCAGGTTAACAGGTTAAGGGGAAAAGTGAAAAGGTAAAACGCAGGAATAAAATATTGAGTTTTCTGATAGAAAGAATAGAGAATGATATTAGAGGTTAAAATCCAATAACTTATAAAGGAAAGATGATATGCGTAAACTTGTATTTTTAGCTTTTTTGTTTACTACTTGTTTAAATGCAACCGTTATTACTATCGGAAGTGAGAATCAACTGAATCAAGGTTTACCTATTGAGCCGATTGCTCATTTCAGCTATTCACAGCAAATTTATCTGCCTTCAGAAATAGGTTGTACTGGTATAATAACTACCCTTGGCTTTCAATACAATGTCATCAGTAATGTGTTTTATAATTCCAATAAGAGCTGGAAAATATGGCTGGGACATACTCCCATAGCTGAAATAACAAACTGGATTCCCCTTAACGATATGCAAGTTGTTTATGATAATAATCTTCAAGAATCGGATTTCTTAGGTGGATTACCAGGAAACGGATGGTTGGTTATTGAATTGGAAACACCTTTTTTATACAATGGAAGGGATGCTTTATTAGTAGCCGTGGATGAAAACAGCATTGGTAACGGAAGTAGTTCAGATGATTTTATTTGTAGTTCCTGTCCCTTGGATTATGCCATTCAATATCAAAGTTCCCATATCAATCCTGATCCATTAGCTCCTCCGGAAAGCGGCTGGAATTTGAAAAACTTTCGCAGTAACCTCCAAATCACAATTGAGGCACAATATTACACTCCCGTTCAGCCAATTCCTGCAAATGCAGCAAACAATATTCCCGTAGATACAACTTTATCCTGGACAAGCATCTGTAACAGCTTTTCTCTTGTTTTGGGAACGCATTCGGATTCCTTACTGCAAGTGGTAGATCAGACACCTTTAACCTATTGGCAACCAGAAACACCTTTTCAATTTGGTAAGACCTATTATTGGCAGGTAACCGGTTATACTAACAATTGTGAATATGTTTCTCCCCTCTGGAGTTTTACTACTATTACGGAACAAATATCTCCTCCACAGAATTTAACCGGTTGCTATAATGGTTCTGCTTCTCAATTAAATTGGAACGCACCTGTAACAGGAAATCAACATTATTACAAAATATACCGGAATGCCAGTTTTTTCCTAACTACCCTTGAAACAAGTTATTACGATTACAATGTGCAACAGGGCTTAAGTTATTATTACTATGTAACGGCAGTGAGTTTTTCCGGCTCGGAAAGCACTCCTTCCAATGTAATAACAATCACTATTCAAGCTGGAGGAACAGACAGAATATTGTTCCAGGGCTTTGAGACCTGTCCTCCTTTTACCGGAATAATAGCAAACTGGCAAAATCTGGATTTGGATTTGGCTCCAACTTCCTTTTGGCAAAATGTAACTTACCCCAATGCGGGAAATCCGGCTGCTTGGCTTTGTTTTGAACCCCAAAGTACAATTCCTCCTTTAACGGATCATCCGGCTTTTGAAGGTAATAAAATGCTTGCCTCAATTTGTTGTATTCCACCTCCTAATAACGATTGGTTGATTTCACCCGTTATTCATTTGGGCACTGCTTCTTCTTTGCAATTTAAAGCCCGGTCTGCTTATGCCAATTTTGGATTGGAACGCTTAAGTATTCTGATTTCCAATATCAATAGCGAACCTGCTTCTTTTGTGCCTTTACACCAAAATACCTATATCGCTGTTCCTATTGAGTGGACAAATTACGAATACGATTTATCTGCCTGGGATAATCAAAATGTTTATCTTGCCTGGCGTTGTCTTTCCGTAGATGCAATGGCTTTGTTTTTGGATAATATTGAGGTCTTTAGTCATAATGGCAATGTTTCCAATCAGGATATAGAACTTCCCAAACCCCTTTTTTGCTGTTATCCCAATCCCTCAAAGGACTCTTTTACATTAGAGAGCAAAGATGGAACTGCCTTTGATGTGGAACTTTATAACCTGAGGGGACAATGCCTGTATAAAGAAAAGGGAATCAAAAAACTGCAAAGCTCTAAACTGAATTGCAATTTAGCTAATGGCATTTATTTTATGCGGATCGCTCAAGCAGGAAAGATAGTTACTCTCAAGCAGGTTGTAATAAAATAATCTTTCTCCGGGTTTTATCTGCCAATAGCTTTTATATAATAGAATTTCTTTGTGTCTGTGGCATTAAGCTGATATTGGTTTCCGTTAATAGAAGTAAGGAAATTCCAGGGACCCGAAGGCAAATCCGAAACATATATAGAATAAGAAGATGCCGTAGGTATCAAAGTCCAGGATAAGATAAAGGAATTTCCGCTCTGAGAAATTTCCACCTGAGGAGCTTCTAAACCACCTGTAGAAAAACAGATATTGGGACATTTTGAAGTGCTTGTTCCATTTCCTGCAGGAAAAGATGGATCAGATGCCAAATGAACTTCTTTGTTATAAGGACTATAATTTGTGAAACAGAACTGAGGTGGAATCGGGGGAATGGGAATTTTACTTCCATCCCGATTTTCCCACAAAATTTCCACTCCTGAATTCGGGTTAATAGTATAGGGTGTTGATAGAGTAATAAAGAACCAACCGGGACCGTTGAAACTGATAGAACCGTTATAAATTAAGGTTTTATTTTCGTATCCTGGATGTCCCAGATAGGCACTACCATAATTTGTTCCCGGAAATGGTCCTATGTAAATGCTTTGATTGTCCATAAGATAATTAACCAGAGAACTGGAACCACCAATTTGGAACGCTACTTTAGTTATCTCCACAGGGTTCAAAATACCGGCATTTTGCAGTTGGGAAGAGGTATAAAAAAACTTGGTCCAACCATAATTAAAGTGTCCGTCTACAGGAACTATAAATTGTGCACCAGAACCATCCCCGATAATAAAGTCCTCTGCTGAGAGAAGAGAAAGTGAAACTATTAAGATTAGTAGTGAAACTACCTTTTTTGTCATTATTAACCTCCTTCGCTGTTTATTTCAATAGTATATATCAGCTCTATATTTATCCTCTATTTTCAAGATGCTACAGATATTATTTACTTTTCCTTTGTGCAATAATATACAGATTTCGTCAAGACCTTTTTTCTTTATCTTCACGCGTCCTCTCTACCATATCAATTTGTGGGAAGAAAAAAGTTATTTAGGTAGTGACGAATTCTGACTTTTTAGAGAATATCAACCTTCCAGGGCTTTTTTAATAGCAGAACTAAGCAAAGCGGGACTAATAGCATTCATACAATTGAAATGATTAAGAGGACATTTTTCTTTTCCGTGCAAAGAGCAAGGTTGACAAGGCAGTTCAGCGCATAAAATAATAGCTTTATTGTTCAAAGGTCGGAAACCCAAGCGCGGATGTGTTCCTCCAAAAATGGCTATTTGGGGTTTATTCAAAGCTGCGGCTAAATGCATAGGTCCGGTATCACCGCTAATAATTAAGTTGTAAGAAATCAGTTCCGTTAAAAGTTCCCGCAGAGTAAGCGTAGAGCATTTATTTCTGCAATTAGTGGAGCATTTTTGGGTTATGAATTTACATAGCTCTTCATCTGCCTGGGAACCAAAAAGAGTAAAATCGTAATGAGGATTGGAGTTTATCAGTTGAATCCAGTTTGCCGCAGGATACCTTTTGGTAAAATGATTAGCACCCGGAAAAACGGCAATTTTTATTTCGCCGGAGAGGGCATTGTTGTATTTTGCAGGAGCGGAATTCGGTAGCTCAGTTACCTGCAAACGAGGATAAGACCAGAGTTCATTTATTCCCATTTTTTTAAGAGCAGAGGCATAAAGCTCAACCGTACTGTCTATTTTCAGCTTTTTATTCCCTTTCACAATATCGCGTCTAAGACCGCGTTTTTTGCTGTAATGGACTTTTCGGGGAGCTCTTAAAAAAAGCATCAGCAAAAAAGTAGAGAACTTATTGTGCAAATCCAGAATTAGGTCATACTTTCTTTTGCTTAGCCATAAATGAAATTTCAGCGTCTTTTCATAAACAAGATGATGAACAGGAGGAGCAAACATTTCCGGAAGTTCCTTGAATTCCTCTTTGCAAACATAGTCAATTTGGCAACCAGAAAAGTGTTTCTGTAAGATAGCACAAATCGGTTGAGTGAGTATAATATCACCCATTGAAGAGAGTCGCAGAATAAGAATATTCATTTAGATAGAAGCAATTATTTCCGGCACCTTTTCCATTACAGAAGCAAGGTTAGCTATATCTTTTCCACCAGCCATAGCAATATCGGTTCTGCCACCACCTTTTCCTTTTAATTCATTCGCGAGTTTAGCCACAATCTTTCCGGCATTATACTTGGGAATAAGGTCTGCACTTACCACACACAGGATATTCAGTTTGTCCTGATAGAGATTGAACAGGACGGCAATCGTACCCTGCATTTTGGTTTTTAGCTGTTCAGCGGTTGTTTTAAGTTCTTCCAAATTATCAAATTCGGTTTGTGCTTTAATCAACAAATAATTTTCCTGTTTCGTTGCCTTAGAGAGTAGTTCCTGCACAAATTTTTCCTCTTCTTTGGCTTTAGCGGATTTTAGTTCTCTTTCCAAAGCGGAAATTTGTTCCAAAGTTGCTTCCAATTTGCTTTCAATGTTTTTAACAGGAGAATTCAGCAGTGTAGAAATACGGCTTAGTTTATCTTGCAAATCCTGAACCCATTTTAAGGCAGAAATACCTGTTATTGCCTCAATTCTTCTAATTCCTGCTGCGGAAGAGCTTTCGGAAATAATTTTAAATAAGCCGATTTCACCTGTAGAAGATATATGAGTTCCGCCACAAAGTTCTTGGGAAAAATTCTCAACGCATACAACACGAACTTTTTCACTGTATTTTTCTCCGAAAAGAGCAATGGCACCTTCTTTTTTGGCTTCTTCTATATTTTTAACCGTAGTTTTCACTTTCCTGTTATCCAAAACTGCTTGATTAACAATATCTTCCACCTTTCTGATTTCTTCCAAGGTTAAAGCTCTGAAATGAGCAAAATCAAAACGCAGATAATCCGAATGCACTAAAGAGCCCTTTTGAACGGTATGTTCTCCTAAAACCTCTCTGAGTGCCTTATGCAAAAGGTGAGTAGCCGTATGATTGCGGGCTATGCTTTTGCGTCTTTCCCTATCTATTTCTGCTGTAACGGGTGCATTATTTACAGTTCCTCTTTTCAGTTTTCCGTAATGAATGATATACTCATCTTGTTTACGGACATTGGTTATTTCCAGTTCAAATTCCTCATTATATATTTTTCCTGTGTCCGATACCTGTCCACCGGATTCGGCATAGAAAGGTGTTTGGGCAAGTTGCATAAGGATTAAACCCTTTTCTTGAATGGCATAGCGTTGGATATATGTCTGCACCGTATTTTCTTTGTAACCGACAAATTCAGTAGGAGTTACAGGAGAGAACTCAATCCAATCCTCATTATTAACAAAAAGAGTAAATTTACTTGCCTTTCTGGCGCGTTTTCTTTGTAATTGCATCTCCTTTTCAAAGCCCTCATAGTCAATCTTCAAGCCCTTTTCTTCTGCTAAGATAGCGGTTAAATCGGGCGGAAAACCGTAAGTATCATATAAAATAAAGGCATCGGAACCAGAAATAACTTCTCCTTTTAGCTTTTGGGTTATCTCCCTAAATTTTTCCAGACCGGTATCCAGGGTCTTATTAAAGCGTTCTTCTTCCGCTTTAATCACCATTTTTATATAGTCCTCTTTACCGTTTAGTTCACTGAAATGATGTGCCATTTGCTCAATTACAAGCGGCACTAACAAATGCAAAAAGGGTTCGGCAAAACCGAGCAAACGACCATACCGGGCTGCTCTTCTTAAAATTCTGCGTAAAACATAACCCCTTCCTTCGTTGGAAGGAAAACCACCATCTGCCAAAGCAAAACAAAGACAGCGGATGTGATCGGCAATAACTCTATGCGGCATTCCTGTTTCCTGAGTGTAGGCAACCCCGGAAAGTTCCTCAATTTTATTTATCAGAGGCATAAAAAGGTCTGTTTCATAGTTACTGTTTTTATCCTGCAAAACCTGTGCCAGGCGTTCAAAACCCGCTCCTGTATCCACAAATTTGTTTTTGAGCGGAGAAAGTGTTTTATCTGCCTCGCGGTTATATTGAATAAAAACCAAATTCCACAATTCTATAAAACGCGAACAACCGCCATTTATTTTACAGATATGTCCTGGCTCATTTTGCCTCGTGCAATGCGAACTACCTCTATCTATATGAATTTCCGAACAGGGACCGCAGGGTCCTGTTTCCCCCATTTCCCAAAAATTATCTTTATCATCAAAATAGCTGATATGAGTTGGATCAATATCTGTCTCCTGTTTCCAGATTTCAAATGCCTCGGTATCAGTTTTATAAACGGTAGCATAGAGTTTATCTTTCGGAATTTTCCAGACCTCGGTCAGCAGTTCCCAAGCCCAGGAAATTGCCTCTTTTTTGTAGTAATCACCGAAACTCCAGTTACCGAGCATTTCAAAAAAGGTGTGATGATAGCCATCTTTTCCAACTTCCTCCAGGTCATTATGTTTTCCTCCAGCACGAATACATTTTTGACTATTAACCACGCGTTTGTATGTTATTTCTTTCTGCCCCAGGAAGATACTTTTGAATTGATTCATTCCAGCATTGGCAAAAAGCAGGGTAGGATCGTCTTCCGGAATTACAGGTGAGGAAGGAACAAAAATATGACCCCTGTTAAGGAAAAAATCAATGAATTGTTGTCGTATTTCTTTACTGCTTATCACTTTAATTCCTTTATTCCGTTTGCGAGGAAGAATAATTTTCCGTTATCCATTTTTCAGCGCTCCAACCAGCTATAGCTCCGTCGGAAGTGGCGGTTACAACTTGGCGTAAAACCTTTTTCCGGATGTCACCCGCAGCATAAATTCCCGGAACATTGGTCTGCATAAAATCATCGGTTATCACGAAACCTGCGCTATCAAGTTCAATACGGGATTCCAGCAATTTGTTATTAGGCAAAATTCCTACATAAATAAAGACGCCGTCAACGGGAATAACACTTAAAGAATTGGTTTTCCGACTGTAGACCTCTAATTCCTGCACTCTTGTATTCCCACGAATTTCCTGCACAACACTGTTCCAGACAAATTCTATTTTAGGATTTTGAAAAGCGCGCTCTTGAATGATTTTTTGAGCTCTAAGTTCGTCACGCCGGTGAATAACAATTACTTTTCGGGCAAAATGAGTTAAGAAAATTCCTTCTTCTATGGCAGAATCACCTCCGCCAATTACGGCTACAATTTTATCTCTATATAATGCTCCATCGCAGGTTGCACAGTAGGAAACCCCATGACCGGTAAATTTTTCTTCTCCGGGAACATTTAAGCGCCGCGGATAAGCTCCCGTGCAAAAAATCACTGCCTTGGTACGATATTTGTTTTCCGTGGTTTCTATTATTTTACAAAGTCCTTCCATTCCCAGAGCTGTTACTTCTTCATCCCTAAATTCCGCACCAAAATGTTCTGCTTGACGGTGCATTCTGTCCGTCAGTTCATAACCGCTTATAGATTCAGCAAAACCAGGATAATTTTCTACATCTTCCGTAACATTTATCTGACCGCCAATCAGTCCTCTTTCCAAAACAACAGTTTTTAAACCGCTACGCGCACTGTAAATGGCAGCACTTAAGCCGGCAGGTCCGGCTCCAATTATAATTACATCATACATTATGTTCTATCCTTTAGCTGTTTTGAATAATAGTAGCTAAAACACTAAGGCGGGTTCTTTCGTCAAGGAAAATTGAGTTGCTACGCCTAATTTTCTTTTATCGTAAATGATCTCTGTATATTTTATCCTCTCTCTAAGCCATTATGTTTCCGATATGATTCCCATATCGTTCCCATATCGCGATATGGGAATCATAAGGGAATCATTTTTTCAGCAGACAGGGTTTAAGCATAAACGGAGCTCGCTGAAACTCTGCTTTTATACTAAGAATCATTTACAGCTTTACAATTTTGTTCCCTACAATAACTTTCGCAGTGTATACTACTTGTAACACTCAGAAACATTTTCTCTTACAGATTACACTGAGATCACTAACTTATAATTAATAATTCTTCTCTTAAATATAAAAATCTTATTCTATTTGCAGTGTAATATATGTTCTGTATGTTTCATCCATCATTTTATAGCAGGCACGAATCCTAACTGCTAAAATAATTAGTAGGTAGCATAAAATTTATTTCGGCAGTAGTAAATCCTTGCTTTAAGCTGCAGCTACGCCAAGGCATTTACTAATAGAGGATAAGCTTTTCTTTATCAGTGAATTGGGAGAAGTATATTTTTTTCAACAGGGCATTTTCCGGCAGTTCAAAATCCGGATCGGCATGCACAATTTCAAAGGCATCCTGCCTGGCTAATCTTAATATTTCCTGGTCTCGCACTAAATTAGCAAAACGAAATACAGGTAATCCGGATTGTTCATAACCGAAAATTTCACCCGGACCGCGCAGTTCCAGGTCTTTTTCGGCAATAATAAAGCCATCCGTAGTTTTAGTCATAGTGGTTAAACGCTGCCAGGCAACTTCGCTAACCGGCGAATGTTCAATTAAATAACAGTATGCCTGAGCACTTCCTCTGCCAACTCTACCCCGTAATTGATGTAATTGTGCCAAACCAAAACGCTCTGCATGTTCTACAATCATCACACTGGCATTGGGAACATCCACACCTACTTCAATAACAGTAGTAGAAACAAGAATTTTTATTTCTCCTGCCTTAAATTTTTGCATAATCATATCCTTTTCTTTCACCGGCATTCTTCCATGCAAAAGGGAGGCAGGATATTCCGGAAAAACCTTTTGGGAAATATATTCATAGAGCTTAGTAGCATCCAGAAGAGCTATTTTTTCTGATTCTTCCACTAAGGGACATACTATATAAACCTGGCGTCCCAACGCAAGTTCTTGGCGTACTTCACTATAAACAGTGTCAATTTTGCTGGAGGGACGAATAATTGTTCTCACAGGTTTTCGCGTGGGAGGCAGTTCATCTAAAATGCTAACTTCCAAATCTCCATAAACAGTCATTGCTAAACTGCGGGGAATTGGTGTGGCAGAAAGATAAAGTAAATCGGGATGTTCAGCCAAGTTAGCCAATTTTGCCCTTTGTTCAACTCCGAAACGATGCTGTTCATCAACGCAAGCAAAACCCAATCGCTTAAAATTTATATCCTTTTGTAACAGGGCATGAGTTCCGATCACAATTTGAGCACTTCCCTCGGCAATTGCTTTTTTAATTGCCTCTTTCCCTTTATAAACGCCACCTTTTAAGAGACAAACCTGCACCTCAAAACCCTTTAGTAAATTAGTGATGGTCTCATAATGCTGTTCTGCCAAAATTTCCGTAGGAGCCATCAGTGCGGACTGATAACCGTTTTCCACCGCTAAAAGCATTGCAAACAAGGTTACAACTGTTTTTCCGCTACCTACATCTCCCTGCAGTAAACGACTCATCTGCTTTTCGGAACACATATCGGCAAAAATTTCCCACAGCACTTTTTTCTGTGCTTTGGTAAGCGTAAAAGGTAACTTTTTATAGACGCCGGTAGTTAACTGCTTTTTATTGATGAATTTTATACCTTTGGTTTTGGTGGTATGAAAGGTCTTATGCCTCGCCCATAAAAGCTGGGTGTAAAAAAAATCCTCGTAGGCAAAACGCCGACGCACTTTTTCTATTTCTGCGGGATTCTGACCAAAATGCATCTTTTGGAGAGCGGTTTTTCTCTCCAGAAAATGATGTTTGGCAATAATATTTTCCGGCAGTTTTTCTTCTATGAAACCGGCATAAAGAGCAAAAGCATTGTAAATAAGCCGACGCATAAGCTTTTGATTGATGCCTTCCGTTAAAGGATAAACCGGTAAAACCTCGCGATTCTTCCAAAAATCCTCCTTCGTATCTTCCCAATCATCAATCAGTTCAAATTCCGGATGCACCATTTCCAGCTGACCGTTAAATTCCGTTATCGTGCCATTCAGCCAAACTAAACGACCCGGCAAAAACATCTTTTCATAAACAGGAGGATAAGTAAACCAGGAACATATTATACCTACTTTTCCATCACTTACCCCTATGCTTAAAATATTCCTGCCTTTTGCCGTTTGATGAACATCTACCCAAGAAATTACTGCTGTAAAAGCTAACATATCTCCCGGCTTCAAATCCCCTAAAGTGACACTTAACTTGCGACTGATATAGACCTTGGGAAAATGCTCCATCAAATCCAATATGGTCTTTATCCCCAGCTTGCTTAAAAGCTGTGCACGATGTTCTCCAACCCCTTTCAGGTATTTAACTTCGCTATTCAAATCCGTGGTTTTTTTACTTTCCGCCATATTGGAAGCCAGCTTATAAAATATCCCAAAATTGTCAATTAAGGAAAAACTGTTACTACCTTACACTTTAGCTTGTACAAAAATTTATCCTGTAACCAACTAAAACGCTAAACTTTGTTTCTTTTGCTTGACAAATTTTATGAGGTAGGCAATAAAGTAAAAAAGCTAAAATAGGCATTTAAGAACGGAAAATATGAAAAAGATGCAAAAACGCTTATTGGTGATTGTTTTGTTCCTGCTTGTTTTTTTGATAGCTGAAGGACAAAACTTTGCTCAATTTAAAGAGGAATTGCTTAATACCAAGGATTGGAATACAGCCAGGCAAAAAATTATTGCCTATATTCCTACTACCAACAATGTAGAAGAACTTAGAGAACTGCAAAGTATTTGGGAAAGTGTGGAACCGAATGTTTGTAAGCAATATTTCTTTAATGCTGCTCAAAATAATCCTCATTCTCCTGTTTATCAATATCTTGCTTTACGGCTGGAAGAAGATGAAACACTCCAGATGAAAGGTGCTGAAGAACTTTGCCGAAATTATCCTGATTTTTATTGGGGTTACCGTCTTTACATTGTGGACTTTATGGCTTGGTTACTGAATGCGGAACTGGAAATTCCAGACCCGCTAAACGGTCAGGAACTTTCTTTAAAAATCATTGATGAGGGTTATAAACGCTTTCCTGATGATGATTATTTTCATATTTTCCAGTTTCATCGCTATCGCTTAACACAAAATTATCCTCAAGCAGAAAAGGAACTGAAGTTGACTAAAGACCGTAATTTATTGATGGCTAACTGGATGCGGATAAAATATTTCCTGGTGCAGGAGAAAAATGCCACTCTGTATAGTTCATATCTGCCCCCTCTTTTTTCGGACTTGATTAAAAGCGGTCAAATGGCTTCAGTTGATAGTATTTATATTTTTGCTGAGGGCTATGTGGAAATTTTGCAGGAAACAGAAAGTTGGCAAAGTTTAGAGCAATTTCTTGCTCAAAATCCTGTTTTGCTAAATTCAGCTCCCTATTTTGATGTTTACGCCGGTCTTTTAGCCCGCAAAGAGGACTGGAATGCTCTTGGCAATGAGCTTCTTTCTGCTTTTAACAAGAAAGTGATAGATAGTGAACACTTAAGCCAATATCTTACAAAATGGGAAGATAACCTTTGCCATCAACCCCATTGGACAGAACTGAAACAAAAAGCAGAACCGAAATCTAACCTAATTTCACCTCATCAATAATATGAAAATGAAAAATCCCTTGCGCAATTTTCTCACTCCTGATGAGCAAAAGATATTGCTTTTTTTAGGGCTAATAATTCTGGGTGGTTGCTTTCTGGACTATTTTGGCTGGAATCCTTTGCAGGCAACCCCTACAGATTTAGATACCTTAAGGCAGGTGGTTAAAGAAGATAAACCCTTGCAACTGGATATTCGCATTGCCACTTTTGAAGAATTGCTCTGCCTTTCTGGAATTGGAGAAAAAAGAGCAAAAGATATTATTGCCTATAGAGAAACAAATCCCTTCACCTCGGTAAACCAGATTATGAATATTAAAGGCATCGGGGCTAAGACCTATGCTAAAATTTTGCCCGATTTACTGGTCTTTGGAGATACTACAAATTTCAAGCTTTCTCCAACCCCTTCTTCCACTTCTAAAACTAAATCCGCAACCATATCCAAAGCAAATAATACTTCCCCAGTCAATATTAATACAGCTAATCTGGAAGAACTATGCACCCTTTCTGGTATTGGAGAAGTGAAAGCCCAGGCAATTATTGACTGGCGTGAGGAAAATGGCAGTTTTGAAACCATTGAAGATATAATGAAAGTGAAGGGAATTGGACCCAAAACCTTTGAGAAAAACAAAGACCGCTTAACTGTGAAGTAAAGAAATGAAGAATGTGTGAGTGTGAGGTATCCTGAAAATAACGGACTAAAATTAAGGAAAAAATCCGGTTAAGCCAGTTGATCCAGTTATCTGTGTTCTATTTTAAAATCTCAACCCTCAAACACTTTCAAGACCTTTGTAACTGCTTGTTTATCTGCACTCTGCACTTTTATCAAATAAATTCCGGCAGGAGTATTTTGTCCCTTATTATCCTGTCCTTTCCAAAAGACCTTATTTTCTCCGGCAATTAATACACTGCTTTCGCTGTAAATCAATTGACCCTTAATATTATAGACAGAAGTTGTCAGCAAAGCTGATTTTTGAGTAGTGATACTAATATTCAGTTCAGAAGTAAAAGGATTGGGATAAACTGCATTGATTGTCAAATCGGGAACGACAGGCAAAACAGCATCTTCAACATCATTCCCGCCCCAGATTTTAGCAACAAATTCCGGATGGTCAATATAAGGATTACGGTTATTTTGATAATTAAAAACCCCTGTATTGCGAGTAAGTTCTGCTGCATCCGGAGGATCAAAATTGTGCCAGATAAGCAATGTAGGCAGCATATCCACATTTTGCTGAATTAAACTTTCTCCGCTGTAACGCGTATAAAAATAGAGTAACGCTCTGGCAATATTGCCCTTAAATTCATCTGCGGGCTCAAAAACCATTCTGTTTTGAGCATTATAACCCCGATAACTTTGCCACGGTGTGTAAGTATAATAAACATTGGCAGTATTATGATTGGCAACTACATCAAAAGGGTAATTTCCCCGGGAACTGTTTACCACCGAATTAGTTATAAACAGATGATGGAGGTCTGATTTCTTTTTAGTAGTATCAGTTCCGTTGAACCAGCTTTGGGCATAAGTATGTTCCGTATTGGGATTGGTACTACCGGTATAATCAAAACCCACATAATATTCCTGTCCGGTATAAACACAGGTTACATAGCCGTTAAAATTATCCAGGGTTTGATAGAGAACTACTTTGGAAGCATCGTAACTGGTATTGGTATTATTGGAAATCAAGTTCCGCAAGCCATAAAATAGGTCATCACCGGTTAAATTAATAACGCTATCATAATAATCCGCATTCAGGTAAAAAGCAACACTGAATAACAGTAATAGCAGTAAAGATTTTATCTTATTCTTAAACATTTTTCCCTTATTTTAGCAGAATAATGGGGCTTGGGGATTTTCTTCCTGACTGGTAAACAGCTCTTTTTCTATCAATTCAATCAGCAGATGGATAATAATTCCGTGAATTTCCTGAATGCGAGCTGTGTTATTAGAAGGAACAATTATTTCATAATCACAGAATCCTTTCAGTTTGCCACCCTCTTTTCCCAAAAGAGAAGCGGTGAAACATTCCTTCTTTTTAGCGGCTATTAGGGCTTTAATAATATTGGTGGAATTACCGCTGGTGGAAATTCCTAAAATCAAATCCCCCTTTAAGGCAAAGGCATCCACTCCTCTGGCAAAAACATTATCCCAGCCATAATCATTAGCTACACAGCTTAAATAGCCAGGATCGCTTAAAGCAATAGCCGGAAGAGCTTGTCGGTCTTTATTAAAACGCCCTGAAAGTTCTTCCGCAAAATGAATGGCATCACACATTGAACCGCCATTTCCGCAGGCAATTAGTTTTCCCTTATTTAGCAAAACATCAGCCATTTGTTTTGCCATTGCCTCAATTTGGGGAAGAATGTTTTCCCTGTTCAGCACTTGGGAAATCAATTCTTGTGTTTCTTGGAAGGTCTCTATAATGATGCTGTTCAAGTTTAGTTGCTCCTTACAGGTTTTCTTTCACTTTCACCCTCGTTTTCAATTCCTGTTCCTCAATTTCATCAATTTCCTTCAGAATCTGATTGATCAAACGCACCCTTTCCTTATAGGGCAGAAAGGCACTTTTGAAACCGTTTAAGATGATATATTTCACGGTAGGATAATCCAAACCGAGTTCATTGATAGCAAGCATATATTCATCGGTAACGGTTGTATTACTTATCGTTCTATTATCGGTATTGATTGTTACCCGCAAGCCATAATCAATATAAAAATCAATAGGATGACTGCGAATATCGGGAACGGCTTTAGTATGCAGATTGCTGGTTAAACAAATCTCTAAAGGAATCCTGTGGTCATTAACATAATTTAACAGGTCTCCATCTTCCACCAACCGCGTTCCATGTCCAATTCTATGCGTTCCGCAATAATGCAATGCCTGATGAATACTTTCCGGTCCGTATGCCTCACCTGCATGGATAGTAATATTCAGGTTATTATGCAAAGCCAGATCAAATGCCTCTTTATGGTCTTTGGCAGGATGTTTGTATTCCCCTCCAGCTAGGTCAAAACCGATAACTCCTTTATTTTTAAAGGCAACTGCTAATTCAGCAAGTTTCAGGGAAGTGGTCGGGTCCATATTCCTAATCCCGCAAATAATAACCCCGGTTTTAATGCCAAAATCCCTTTCGCCCTGTTTTAAGCCATCAATAACTGCCTGCGAAATTTCCGTCAGTTTCAATCCCTGATCGGTATGCAAAATAGGAGAATAACGCACTTCCATATAACGCACATTTTCTGCAGAGGCATCTTCAGCCAGTTCATAAGCGGCTCTTCTTAATCCTTCTTCATTTTGCAAAACGAGATTTACGATAGGAAAAGCACGCAAATAATCATCCAAACTTGTTGTCTGTTCTCCGCAAACCAAAAGTTTGCGTAATTCAGCAGGGTCCATTGTCGGTAGCTTAATATTATATTTTTTTGCCAGATCAATTATGGTTTCAATCCGGACACTGCCATCCAAATGCACATGCAAATCTGTCTTGGGCAGTTTTTTAATGAATTCCTTAGTCATCTTGATTTTCATTTTTTCTTCCTCTTTCTTCTTTAACAGACATAATATCTAATAAACACCAAATGTCAAATAGTTTTTATGTTATACAGGCAATATAAATTAGGCAAGGGAATTTATGGCTAAAATAGCAAGATAATTTTCACTCTCTAACGGTTATTCAATCTTTTGCATATCACAAAGAAATCTGCCATAACTTTCAGGACATTTTAGCAACAAAGTTTTAGAGTTTGAGTTCCGGGCAAGAGCGTAACGCCAATCTTCAGGTTTATTATTAAACTGGCTTACTATTAATTTTAAGACATTCTTGGGATAGTTACTGTTAGGGTCTTCTTTTTTCCCCCAAAGAGATTCCGGTTTTTTAGGAAGTGGCGGTTTGGAAGGTTTCTTGCCAAAGACCTTTATAAATGCCTTTTCATCTGCCAATAGCCAAGATTCTATCATTGCTTTGGGAATCATTGGAATACCGATTACTTGGTTGGAATAAAAGGAAAAACCGAATGTAATATCCTGATAGATTGTCTCAAAATCATTATTATCGCAATCAACATAGCATATTGCTACCTTATAAGATTTTAAAATAGCGTATCTGCAAAGGCGTTCCGCTTTTACGGAATGTCCCTTCTTACATTTTGCTTTCTGAATTCTTGGCAATTTATTTTTTTGTATACCATCTATCTGCAGTTTTGGGGTAGAAGCATTTTTTATATAGGCAATGGCAGGACCAGGTATCCACTCAGAAGTATCGCAATCCTTTTTACCTACATCAGTAGGACCTTCACCACAGACAATAACTTTAATTGCCATCGGATTCTAATAATTCCTTTTCAGTAAGATTAATCCAGATTTCTCCCGGATTCATATATTCAAGAAATTCTTTAATTTTTTTGTTGTTAAAAACTCTCTCGGCTCCGATACTACCATCTTGATTACGATAAACATAGATAATATCTTCCGGCTTAAAATCATCCAGCATTAAAGAACTATGAGTAGTAAGCAATAATTGATGCCGGGTTTGAGAGGTAAATTCATAGAGCAGTTCTACTATTTTTGTAGTGATATAAGGATTCAGTCCGTTTTCAATTTCATCCAGCATCAGCAAACCGGAATCGTATTTAACATAAAAAAGGGCAACGAAAGCCAGGATACGCAAAGTACCGTCACTTATATGATAGGGTCGGACCTTAATGGCATTAGAGCTGAATTTTTCGTTTATAAACAACTCTACCCAACCTGGAGTTCCTTTAGTAAAAGCATCAATTGAATCCATATTGCTTAAAATTGAATGCACCTTTTCAATATAACTTTCTCTTTGTTTTGGAGTCATCTGTTTAATAAAAGCTGCAAGTTGTTTTCCACCTACACCAATATCTTCAGTGGTTCCTCTACTTGATCTGCGCATATTTTCTGCTGCCAGGGTTTCAAAATTCGTTGTATGTTCAAGATATTCTTTCAGCAGTAAAATTTCTTTTTTAGCTGAGAAATCAATAATCTTCAAACCTGATGAGCCCAAAGAAAGAGAAAATTCTGATTCTTGAGTTTTAATTTTCTGACCAGGAAATGTTTCATAATTCACAATCCCATCTTTATAGGTGTATAAAGGACTTGCTTTTTCATATAGCTTTTCCATCTTTTTCGGGTTACAGAGTGATTTATCCCATTTGCTATTCACTTTAGAAATGCTCTCTTCAAGCAAATTAACACTGGTAGCAGAAATAAGCTTAAATTCTATATCCCAGATGAGAAGAAAGGGTTGCTCCTTCTCTTCAAATTCAAAAATTGACTTATATGATAGAAAAGGGCTTTTAGATATTTGGGATTTAATATCGGAGACCTTCCAATTTTTATCTTTTAGATATTCTGCTACATCTCTGGAAGCGCAATTTGCCAGTAAATCCAATGCTTGCAGAATAGTGCTTTTCCCGGAAGAATTTACACCAATTAAAACATTTATCTTATCAAGGTTTAAGGTAAGATCGGTAATACCTTTAAAGCCCTTTATTGTTATCTGCTTAAGCATCTCTACCTCCAAGGCAGTTAATTTATTTGGCTTTTTGCAATAATGTTATAATCTCTGATAATGTCAAGGTAAAAGACATTAACTATATCATTCAGGCAAGTTTTCTATCTGGTTGGTGGTTTTGAAATGCAGTTTAGCAACTTCGCCCAAGCGTTTTTCACTGTATTGTTTAATAAAATCCTGAGCATATTTGATAACATTGCCATTAGCGCCTTGAGGAAAATTCAGCTGATAGAATTTACGCATTGCCTCAAATGCCTCCAGAAATTGATAACGGGCAATTATGGAAGCAGCAGCAACGGCAGGATCTATTTCTGCTCCGGTTCTTTCAATGCAGGGAAGGGGAAATTGTTTTTCCTGTAAAGCATATTTTGTTTTATGTGACACACTGAATTGGTCAACAAGCACACCTTGGCTTTCAGGATGGTTTTTCTGCAAAGCGATAATAGCAGTGGAATGGAGCCAGGCAAGCAAATCATTCAGGTTTTTCTTTTGGGCTTTGAATTTGGCTATCAGTTCATTATATTTAACCGGTTTAATCACGATACAATGAATGCAGTTAGCATAATTCTTATAGAGATATTGGGCAATTCGTTTTATTTCTTCGCTGTTTAGTTTTTTGCTATCCTTCACTCCAACATTTTTGAATTCATTTTCGCTATCTCTTTTATAGGCAAAGGCACAAACAACGAGGGGACCGAAATAGTCACCTTTTCCGCATTCATCGCTTCCTATCCAAGCATTCCAGGTATGCATTGGAGGCATATCCAATTTTAATTCTTCTTGTAAACGGCACAAATCCCATAAGAGTTTTTTTAAGGGATTATTATTTCCTGTGGGAACAGGGGAAATACCCTTTTTTTGTGAATAATAGATATTCAGAATACTTTTATAATTATGGCGGGAGACCTTTAATTGAACTCCATAAGGAATTTCTATCTGTTCATCAATAGAGATTCCCGTTTTTTGTAATTCAGGCAGCAGATGAGAAAGGTAATTTTCCAGTTCTTTATGCATTATCTTTTGGGATTTCAAGCACTTCGCCAACTGTAAAAAGGGAGCCACAAACAATTAAAATGTCATCCTCCTTACATTCTTTTACAGCCAAAGAATAAGCTTCAGCGACAGTAGGAGCTGTTTTATACGGTATATTATATTCTTCTATAACGGCTACTTGGTCTTCAACTGAAGCAGCTCTTTCGGATTGATTGCGGGCAACATAGATTTGTTCCGCTTTAGGACATATAAGAGACAGCATTTGTTTATAGTCCTTGTCTCTTAAGATGGAGACCATAAATTTTACTTTGCGGTTGGGGAAAATTTTCTCCAGAGTGGACATTAATGCCTTCACACCATGCACATTATGAGCTCCATCAATGATTATAATTGGCTTTTGGGAAAGCAATTGCATTCTGCCTTTCCAGGAAATATGTTGCAGTGCTTTCCGAATAACTTCTTCCGCAACAGGCAATTTTTTCTTTTCCGCATAGAGGATAAAAGCGGTAAGTGCCGAACCAATATTAATTGCCTGGTGTTCTCCCATCAAATTTGCTTCCAGATTGGGAAATTCATAATTGCCAAAACTATAGTCAAAATTTATACCTGTTAGGTTATCATTCCTGATAGAGGTCTGCCAATCGCGTTTATAGCGAAAAACAGGAACTTTTTTTGTTTTTGCCACAGCTTCAATAATAGAGCGGGGAGATTCCTCTATGTCTCCTAAAACCAAAGGGATACCTTCTTTTATAATACCCGCTTTTTCCCCGGCAATTATTTCCAAAGTTCCTCCCAGGGTTTTTATATGATCAAGTCCGATATTGGTAATTACGGCAACATCAGGGATAAAAAGATTGGTAGCATCCAAACGACCTCCCAAGCCAACTTCAATAATAGAAACATCTACATTGTGTTCACTAAACATTGAAAAAGCAAGAGCAGTGGTTATTTCAAAGAAAGATGCTTCCCATTTGTCAAACAGATTTTCATAGCGAAGGAAGGTATTGAGAATTGTTTCAAAAGAAGGTTCTTTACCGTTAATCCGGAAGCGTTCATTATAGTTTATCAAATGTGGCGAAGTATTTAAGGCAGTGTTTAATCCACTTTCTCTACAAAGAGCTTCCAGGGTTGCACAAACACTTCCTTTTCCATTAGTTCCCCCAATATGAAAACCGTTTAATTTGCGTTCCGGATTACCCATATCATTTAGCAAACCCTGCATTCTGTTCAATTCCAGTTTCACATTTCCAGAATAGCGTTTGAAGATATGCTCAAGAAATTCATTGTAAAGCATCGGGTTCTTTTACCTGAATTAAAAGTTGTTAGCTATAAAAAAATTCAAACAGCATCATAACTTCAAGATGCTGTTTGAATCTCATATTAACCTAAATTAGAATAATGTTCGTTATTCGGTAATTCCGAATTTTTCGGGAAAAAGAATTGCTCTGAGGGCAGTTGTATTGGCTTTGCGTTTGGCAAAGGCATCAGGATCGGTTTTCCAGATTTCTATATATTTGTTTATCAATTCAACTTTTTTAGCTCCATTTAAGCCAGTTTCGGAATCAATATAATCAATATCTTCAGACATATAATTTTGCAGTTGAGTGGGCTCCATATTTTCATAGAATCCCTTTTCAATAATATGTTTGGGGTATTGAGCCAGATTGGGGCAGAGAATAATAATCCCGTAGTTATGCTTTATTTCTGTTCCGATTTGTTCTGCTATATATTTTCCGTAAACAAGATATTCTTTTTTCTGATGACTGGTTTCAGGACAATACAAATTGGAAGACAAATAAGTATTCTTGGGGTCATCTTTTTTAGGTGTTTTTATCAGCAATGAAAGATCACCGTTAAAATCTGCATTGGTATCACGCATATAATCAGTTGTTGCCACCCAAATTTGTTTCATATTATTAATACAGTCCTCAAGGTTCTTTTCTTTATCCAGATTAAAGAAATTCGGCACTGCCAGGATAAATACCAAAGCAATGAAGAGAATGATACTGAGAACAGTATATACCGAGATTCCATTTTGGTTACGCAGCATAAATCACTCCTAAATGAATTCTAAAAATTATTATTTTTCTGATGTGCTATTCTCGTCAAGCTTTATTTTTGGGATAAAGGATTTTCGTGACATAAGAATAGGTCTCGGGAATATCTCTGAAAAGAGAACGATAGTCCTTATCTTTTTCAATTTCAATGCCCTTAAGACGGCGGTTAACCTTACTTTCACCCCAGTTATAAGCAGCTAAAGTTAAGCTCCAATTGCCATTATATCTGTTTTTTAGATAGACCAAATATTTTGCTGCCAGCTTTAAATTATAAACCGGTAAAAAGAGATAACCCCTTTTATGATCTTTGTGCATATAGAAGGCAGTGGATTCCTTAATTTGTCCCAAACCAATAGCTTGAGCATCAGAAATGGCAAAACTGCGAAAAGAACTTTCCGTTTTAATTACGCGGTAAAATACAATCGGATTAAGTCCATAATAAATTGCTACTCCAATAGTTGTTAACCTCAGAGAAATAGGATTATAGACCAAAATAAGCAAAATAAACAATACCAGAAGGATGCTGATGATCCTTCCGTTATTGCGTTTTTTATTTTTTCTGTGTTTACCTTTAGCCATTATTGCTTGTTTTTTATTACTTTTCTTTTGTCCGTCTTGCTTTTTGTTTATCCTTCTTGATTGCTCCTCAATTTCTGTAATTTTCTGTTAATTATTCCGGATTTTTTCTGTAATCTATTTACTCCAGCATACGGGATAGTTACACCAGTTTTTTCTTCATCTCGCTCAGTTTCAAAATATGACTTACTTCCTCATTGATTATTTTCCGTAAAGCATTATGAGTTCTGGGTTCGTTAATATTATCGGAAAGGGTGTGGAAATAGAGCAGAGTGTCCTTTTCAAAAGTAATCGCATTTTCCACAATTTCTTTTATGTCTTTGGCTTTAGTGGCAAGTTGAATGGCAGAGAATTCACTGTTAAAAATTCTGCTCTCTACAATTGTTTTCAGGTATTCGGCAATAAGTTCCCAGTCAACGGAGAGCTGTAAAACCTGAAGGTCTACCTCATCTCTCAAAGACAAAAAGGTTTTTTCATGTCTCAATTCTTCATCCCGTAAATAAATTAAAAAGTCCTTTGCTTTTTCATCAAGGTCTTTTCTTTTAGCTGCCTCATTATAGAAAGCATAACCGCTTCTTTCAATTTGGACTGCCATTTCAATTACTTCGTTTACAGAATATATTGCCATTTTTTCCTCCCTGGAAATTTTTTTATTCCAGTTTATGATATCAAAGAGAATAGTCAAGAGGAAAATGCGAAAAAAGCAGGATGGCAAGGTAACAATATCGGAAGGTTGATATCCTTGTTAACCACTCGCAAAAAAAGATTGAGAGGGTTGAGGAAATGATAAATGAAAAATGAAGAATGAATTTAACAAAGAAATTAGGTTAAAATTGGAATTTTTAAGGTTTATACCATATAAAAGCCCGGAGGGCGACACAATCATAGCGACGGTGGCGTAAGCCCCTCATAAAAGATAAATAGGTCTGTGATGAACAAGATAAAAAAGATTTATGGGATTTTAAAAAACAATATTTGCAAAAAAGCCCGGAGGGCGACACAATGATAGCGATGGTGGCGTAAGCCCCTCGAAAAATGTAAGCCCCGACTTCTTTTTTCTTTTCATCTTCCCATTTTCCAAAAGCCCCAAAGGGCGACACAAGGATAGCGATGGTGGCGTAAGCCCCTCGAAAAATGTAAGCCCCGACTTCTTTTCTTTTTTCTCTTTCCCGCTAAAAGAAAGCCCCAAAGGGCGACACAATCATAGCGATGGTGGCGTAAGCCCCTCGAAAAAAAGATTGAATAACCCTAAGCTCTCTGCCCTCTGCCCTCTGCAAAAAAAGCCCAAAGGGCGACACAATCATAGCTACGGTCTTTTAGTGCCCAGCTATAAAATTAAGTTTTTGCCAGCAAGACCCCCTAATAATATTGTAACACTCAAGTAACAACTCCGTAACGGAACTACGGCAGTGTTACGGAAGTGTTACGGAGTCGTTACTTAATCAACTATATAACAAGCAATTATGCATTTTACGCACTTGTGGACAAAATATCGGGCTAACTTATTAATATTTTGTGAATTGTGTAATTCTAATCCCTTATTCAACCTTGCCTTATCCACTATCTAATTACCAAATTGAACTGTGCTAAAGAAAAACATTGACAATACGCTAAAGTTAAAAATAGGCAAATTATAACTTTAATCACTCCAAATAGCTATAGGAGAAAAGAAATGCATAAACTAACAAAATTGAATACACCAATTTTTTGGGCTGAGGGTCATCCCGGCTCATTAAAGAGAGAAAACTGGCAGATTGAAGTAAGCGGTAGCTGTGAAAAACCAGGCATTTTTACCTGGGAAAATTTATTGGCTTTGCCTCAAAAAGAAGTGAAAGGGCGCTTAACAAGCGTAACAAGATGGTCTGTAGAAGGATTTTGGCAAGGAATTCCCCTCTCGGAAATTTTACAAGCCGTTGCAGTTAAAGAAAATTGTCGCTACATTCGTTTTTGGAGTATCAACAAAATTTACGACACATCTATTCCCATAGAGATTGCCAATAAGGAAAAATCCCTTTTGGCATACAGTTTTGACGGAGAATTACTCACCGAGGATTACGGAGGTCCGATCCGGGCTTTCATTCCTTATCTGTGGGGTTATAAATCCGCAAAAAGCGTTGTAGCGATTGAACTTATGGATTATTATGTTCCCGGTTTCTGGGAAAAAAGAGGTTATACAGACAGTGGTGAAATTGAAGCAGGACCCTGTAGAGACCTTAATGACGGCGGAAAAATAAAATATATTCCTGACGGCGAAGTGCTGAAATTTAACTGATGAAACTCTGGATTACTTATCTAAAAGCCGTTTTGGCAATGCTTTTCTGGTCTGCAACCTTTGTTTGGTTCAAAATTGCTTATAAAACATATTTACCTTATGAGGTAACTTTTCTGCGTTTGTTGCTGGCTACTATTTTGCTTTTCCCCTTTGTCTGGCTTACGGGAAAGCGGGAAAAAGTTCCCAAGAAAGACCTTTTGCATTTGATGCTGGTTTCTTTCTGCGAACCCTTTATGTATTTTATCGGCGAGGCAAACGGAATGAGAATTGTCTCTTCCACTTTGGGCAGTTTAATAATTTCCACTATTCCTATTTTTTCTGCTGTCGGTGCCTGGCTGATTTTGAGGGAAAAATTGCCTTTATTAGTGGTTTTAGGGCTTATTTTATCCACCTCTGGAGTAGCGGTTATGAGTTTAGGCAGTGATGATTTTTCCGCTACTTTTAAAGGTATTCTTTTATTGCTGATTGCAGTTTTTTCCGGGGTTTTTTATGGAATAACGGTGCGAAATTTAACTTTGCGTTACAATCCTTTCACGATTGTTGCCTGGCAGAATTTTTTTGGTATGCTCTATTTTCTGCCCTTGTTTCTTGTGGTTGACGGAAAGCATTTTTTTAGTGTTCAGCATTCCTTGGAAGGACTTGCTACTATTGCCGCAATGTCTATTTTTGCTTCCGTAATTGCTTTTATTCTTTATACAGGGGTTATTCGCGATTTGGGGGTGGCAAAATCCAATATTTTTACCAATCTTATTCCCGTTTTTACAGTTGCTCTGGCTTATATTATTTTAGGTGATAAATTGGGTCTGCCTGGATGGATAGGACTTATTTTAGCCATTATCGGTCTCTTTTTATCACAATATCCCGATTGGCAAAAATACCGGAAACAGGAAAAAACGGAATTGCTGCCCGTTGTTGAAAACGCAGAGACCAATATTTCCGACGAACTTTAGAGCTTTACAGTTAAGAACCATTATGCAGTATATTACTTTTTCCCCTTTTAAAAAGCCATAAATAAAAATCCGCTTAGGTTTAATAAGTATATAATAACGAGTTGCAATCCCCTGAAAAATATATGAGTTTTAGCAAAAAAAGTTCCGTAGAAACTTTTTCTTTCATAGGGGTATTATGTTTCAACCAGATAAATCCTCTCAACTTCCTCAACCTTTTAGGAAAGTGGTTGACGAAGACAGCAACTTTTAGTTTTCTAAACTTTCTTGCTTTTCAAGAGATAAAATATACCGATTAACGCCGGTAAAACATCATGAATGAAAAATAAAGTTAAAGATACCGATACCGCTTGCTCTGCAGTAAAACCTGCTCCAGCCAAAAAATGAATGGCAAAACCCTCTCGCAAACCCAAACCGGAAATGGTAATGGGAATAGTATTGGAAAATTGAGTTAAAGCCATTCGTATCCAACTCTGCCAAAAGTTTATAGGCAAAAAACAATTTAAAATCAACCAATATTGGACAAAACAGAGCAGATTGCTTAACACCTGAACGGATATTATTTTAGGAAATTGAGCAGAATAAGGTGCTTGCAAGGAAGAAAAGTTTTTGCTTCCTCTTAAAATAAGCTTTACCAGAAAAGGCAGAAAAATAAGGATAAGCAGAAGAATTATCCATATCCATAAAGGACTTTGCCGGTAATATAGCATTCCTGCCAGAAGAGCAAAAAACCAGGTTGTCCAGGTCATAAAACTCTTTTCCGCTATTGAACTCCAAAAAGAAGATATCTTGCTGCTATTGGGAACATAAAAAATTTTGGCAAAACTGGCAGTACCTCCCGGAATTGCAAAACGCAAGGTCTGACCAATTAGGTAGGAACTGATAACCTCTTTTTTACCTGCCTTAAATAAAGTATTTATCTGCAAAGAAAAATACCAGTTATGAAATTGCAAAGTATGCCGAATAAAACTTATAACAAGCAGGAGGAGAACTATACCTAACGGCAAGGAAATTATATCTTTTAGGGCACTTACAAAATTTACTTTGCGGAATATCATCCAGAGAATAAAGATACTTAATCCCAGCTTAAGAAAATATAAAATAATCTTGCCTGCTCGGCTTTTTCTAAAATTATTTATACCGCTTAAATCCATAGTTCAATTTTGGAACCGGACAATTGTTTGCTGTAATGTTTCTGCAATCAGATTTCTTGGAGGAGGTGCAATATAGCCATTTTCCATCATTTCCTGACAAAGAGCGCGAGTTGCATTTATTTCTTTTTGCACCTGCTTAAAAACCTCTTCATAAGTAAATTTAAGTCCTGCCAATCCTTCCGTAATTGCCTGCCTGGCTACAGCTGCAGCTTCATAAGCAAAAACATCTTCCTCGTCCATTTGCGGAACAATATTTTCTGGATGGATGCCTCTTTTTTCCGCATATTCAGCTAAAGAATGAGCCGCGGCAATAGCCATTGTATCCGTTATTTTGCTTGCCTGCACGGTTAAAACACCTTTCAGGATACCGGGAAAACCACAGGAATTATTTATTTGATTGGGAAAATCCCCTCTCCCTGTAGCAACAATAAAAGCGCCTGCTTTTTGGGCATTGTAAGGATAAATTTCCGGAACCGGATTCGCACAGGTGAAAACAATGGACTTTTTTGCCATTTTGCTTATCCATTCCTGCTTTATTGTTCCCGGACCTGGAGTAGAAAGCGCAATTAAAACATCCGCATCTTGTAAAGCATTTTCTATACCTTCCAGGCATTTGGGATTGCTGATTTGAGCTAAAGACCACTGCCGAAATTTATCAGGATTGCTTTTCAGGTCTTCTCTCCCGGGATGAAGAGAACCTTTGCTATCAAAAATAATAAGCCGTTCAGGATTTAAGCCACTCTGTAAAAGAAAACCCGCAATAGTAGTATTGGAAGCACCTGCTCCGTAAAGCACACATTTTATGTTATCTATTTCCTTATCTGCCAATTTTAAAGCATTGATAAGTCCGGCTAAAGTTACACAGGCAGTTCCCTGAGCATCATCATGCCAAACAGGAATGGAACAGGTCTCACGCAGCTCATCTAAAACAAGATAACAATTCGGCTGGGAAATATCTTCCAGATTAACCGCTCCTACAGAGGGCTGGAGCATTTTTACAAAATCTATAATCTTCTGTGCCTGGGGCTTGCCATTTTCCGCGCGACTATCAATACATAAAGAAATGGCATCACAAGCACCTAAGTATTTCATTAACATTGCCTTACCTTCCATAACACCTAAGCCGCCGGCAATTCCACAATCGCCATCTCCTAAAACCCGGGTAGAATCACTTACCACAGCTACCAAATTTCTTCTATTCGTCAATTCGTAGGATTTGGCTATATTATCTCTGATGGCTGTTGAAACAGAAGAAACCCCGGGTGTATACCAAACATTAAACCAGTTGAAACCCCAAATTCCTGCCTTAGGTAAGGTTTGCATTTTGCCCTGATAATAGGAATGCATTTTCAGGGAAAGCTGTTTTAAAAAGAAGGTCTGAGCAGAGGACTTTTTTTCCGGTGGAAAGAGAGCAGAAAAAACCTCTGCCAGGTTGGAAAGGTCTGCTGATAATTCTTTCATCTTTTATCCTTTGTGCCAACAAGGTAAAGTGATTGCTTTTGGGAGATGGATTTTTGTCAAGCAGGAATGAAGAATTGATAGAATTGAGAATGAAGAATTGAGCATTGGCTTTTCGGAATAAATGACACCCTCGTCATTTTTTGTTCTCTCTTTAGGCAATAGAAAATTACCAAAAATACCTCCGTGTGAATCCGTTAAATCCGTATTGCTAATTATGGTAATTAATTGTTCCTCTACAAGGGCAACCGATAATAAACTTTTAGTCCCCGGAAATTTGATTTGACAAAATAAAGCCGAAACAGAGTTTGACTTTTTAAGGTAAAAGAAATGCTTGCTTTAAGTTCCTTGGCTGTAAAAAGAGAAAATAAGCAGGAATTTCTGCCGAGCAGAGAAAATAATTCCTGTTTTAGAGACCAAAATATAAACACCTTTGCCACCTTTAAATGGGAAAAAAGGTTTTTCTTTATGCCGAATTCAACATACAAAATATGATAAGAAATAGAGGGGATAACTGATGCAGTCCACAAAAGAAGCCATCCAGGGCTTACTGGAAAAAGAAGAAAAAATACTTCAAATGGGCGGCGAAAAAGCCATTGCCAAACAAAAACAAGGGGGGAAATTAACAGCTCGTGAACGACTTGACCTCCTTTTTGATGAAGGCACTTTTCGGGAACTGGATATGTTCGTTTCCCACCGTTGTGATAATTTCGGAATGGAAAAAATAGAAATTCCTTCCGATGGAGTTATTACAGGTCACGGTTTAGTAGATGGACGTCCCGTTTTTGCTTTCAGTCAGGATTTTACTTCCCGCGGTGGTTCTTTGGGAGAAATGCATGCGGCTAAAATATGCAAAATTATGGATATGGCATTAAAAAGCGGTGTCCCTTTAATTGGTATTCAAGATTCAGGTGGAGCTCGTATTCAGGAAGGCGTAGATGCCTTAAAGGGTTATGGAGATATCTTTTTCCGTAATTCCCGTGCCAGTGGAGTTATACCTCAAATTACAGCGATTATGGGTCCCTGTGCAGGTGGAGCTGTTTATTCTCCTGCAATGACCGATTTCGTTTTTATGGTAAAAAACACCAGCTTTATGTTTATAACAGGTCCTGATGTAATTCGTGCTGTAACAGGTGAAGAAACAACTCAAGAAGATTTGGGTGGTGCAATGGCTCATAACAGTAAAAGCGGAAACGCTCATTTTGCGTGTGAAAACGATGCCGATGCCATTCAGAAAATAAAAGTGCTGCTATCCTATTTGCCTTCCAATAATATGGAAGAACCGCCGCGCATTCAAAATACTGATGATCCTTGGCGTTTATGTCCTGAACTGGATTCTATTATTCCGGATGACCCTAAAATGAGTTATGATATGCGGGATGTGATTCATAGCGTAGTTGACAACGGCATCTTTTTTGAGCCCCATTATTATTACGCTCAAAATGTAATTATCGGTTTTGCACGGTTAAATGGAAGAACAATTGGTATTGTAGCCAGTCAACCTACAATTTTAGCTGGTTGTTTGGATATTGATGCCTCCGATAAAGCAACGCGTTTTGTGCGCTTTTGTGATGCCTTTAATATTCCTCTGGTAACTTTTGTAGATGTGCCAGGTTATCTTCCCGGAACTCATCAGGAATGGAATGGAATTATTCGTCACGGAGCAAAACTTTTATGGTGTTATTCGGAAGCCACTGTTCCCAAATTGACAGTTGTTACCCGCAAAGATTATGGCGGAAGCTATATAGCTATGAGCAGCAGACATTTAGGTGCAGATATGGTTTTTGCCTGGCCTATGGCGGAAATTGCTGTTATGGGTGCTCAAGGTGCTGCCAATATTATTTTCCGGAAAGAAATTGCCGCCGCTGAAGATCAGGAAGCAAAAAGACAGGAAATGATTCAAATTTACGAACAGGAATTTAATAATCCCTATGTAGCAGCTTCACGTGGTTATGTGGATGCCGTTATTGTGCCTGCGGAAACAAGAAAACGCTTAATTGACGCATTGGAAATACTTTGCACCAAAAGTGAAAGTTTGCCTCCCAAAAAGCATGGCAATATCCCGGTTTAAACATTAGGAACGCAAAAAGATGAAAGACAATAAAGAAATTGCTGCCATTGGAGCCGTTATAGCTCTCATTCAAAGTGAAGAAACATATATAACTTATAAGGAACCGGTAAGAGGAATTCCTTCTCAACCCTATACTGCTTATGGCAGAGAACTGACAATGCATTACCGCGATTTAACACAAAGAAGAATAATTAAAAGATGTAGATAAAAGGAGACCATAAATGGATAAACATAGTTGCGTAGAAATGACCGCTATGCATTATGAACTAGACCGTCCCAAAGCGGAAAATCCTGTTAAAGTTCAGGATTTAACTTTTCGGGATGGACATCAGTCACTTTTTGCCACGCGCGGCAGAACTGAAGATATGCTTAATGTGGCAGAACTGATGGATCAAGTTGGCTTTTACTCTATGGAAATTTGGGGTGGAGCAACTTTTGACACTATGCATCGCTACTTGGGAGAAGACCCCTGGGAAAGAATTCGGGTGCTGAAAAAACATCTCACTAAAACACCCCTCTCAATGTTGTTACGAGGACAAAATCTGGTTGGCTATCAAAATTATGCGGATGATGTGGTGGAAGCATTTGTGCAACGCTGTTGTGATAACGGTATTGATATTTTTCGGGTGTTTGATGCCCTAAACGATTTCCGCAATTTTATAACCGCCGTTAAAATCATCAAGAAAAACAACAAGCTCTTTGAGGGTGCTATTTGTTTTTCTTTAACTGAACAACGAATGGGTGGTGATATTTATAATATTGAGTATTATGTTGCTAAAGCCAAACAGCTGGAAGAAATGGGTGCCGATACAATTTGCATTAAAGATATGGCTGGCTTAATTGCTCCTTACGATGCTTACGAACTTATTAAGGCACTGAAGGAAAATGTGAAAGTGCCTGTTCATTTGCATACCCATTTTACTTCTGGAATGGGTGATTTGGCTTTATTTAAGGCAATTGAAGCAGGCGTTGATATTATAGATACTTGTGTAGCTCCTTATGCTTACAGAACTTCCCATCCAGCAATTGAACCACTGGTAATTTCCCTTTTGGGAACCAATCGCGATACCGGTTTTGACATTAAGCTACTAGACAAAATCGGCAAGGAAATGGAGAAAGACATTCCCAAGTATCTGGAATTTGCTGATACTACAAAATTCTCTATAATTGATACCGATGTAATTATTCATCAGACCCCGGGCGGAATGCTTTCCAACCTGGTAAATCAATTACGCCAAATGGATGCTTTGGATAAGCTGGAAGATGTGTTTAAAGAAATCCCCAAAGTGAGAAAAGACCTGGGTCAAATTCCTTTAGTTACTCCCACCAGTCAAATTGTAGGTATTCAGGCAGTTAATAATGCCTTGTTTGATTCTTATGAAGGTGAATATTCCCGGATTACGGAACAGGTGAAAGACCTTTGCTATGGTCTATATGGAAAAACTACTCTTCCTATCAATCCGGAAGTGCAGAAAAAGGCATTAAAAGGTTATCCCAGAGGAGAAACACCAATAACCTGTCGCCCCGGAGATGTTATTCCTCCTGCAATGGAACAAGTCCATAAGGACTGTGAGGGATTAGCTAAAAACATTGATGATGAATTAATCGTTGCCCTCTATAACATTACCGGAAAAAGGTTCTTGAGGATTAAATATGGCTTGGAACCAATGCCGGAAGAAATGAAACCTAAAACCCTAAATGATGTTAAAAAAGAACAAGAACTTATTGCTAAAGCTAAAGCAGGGAAATTGATAGAAAAACCGGAACCGAAAGATAAACCCCAAGACATGCGTCAGTTTGATGTTTTTGTGGATAATACCTACTACCTGGTAGAGGTTTCGGAAAAAGGAGGAACCCCTAAAATAGTTAATTCGCGTCCTGCACCTGTTATTTCCGAAACAATTATAAAACCGGCTAATAATCCCAATCCTCAAGTAAAACCTTCTAATCCGGCTCCGGAACCTAAACCTGCTCCTGTAGTTAATTCCGAAGGCGGTACAAAAATTACCGCTCCGATGCCGGGAATGTTTATCAGATACGAAAAAAAACCTGGTGACCCTGTTAAACAAGGAGAAACTGTCCTTGTTCTGGAAGCAATGAAAATGTATAACAATATTCCTTCACCTGTAGATGGAGTGCTTGTGGAAGCACCTTTTACCGGAGGAGCTAATGTTGCCAAAGGGGATGTGTTAGCATTGATCAAGTGAATGGTGAAAAGTGAACAGTGAAAGGTGAACAGTGAAAAGTGAAACAAGGAGATAATTTGAGTTGCAAACCTGTTTTGGGTAACCGGAGGTCGCTTTTCCTCCGCATTCAATATGATTTTTTGAATGAAGTTTTTCTTGTCATTCCTGCGAAAACAGGAATCCAAGTTAATTTTGAAAATATAATTACATTTCCAAATTAGAATCTGCATTGGAGTGAAAGGAGATAAAAGTGAAACAGGAACTTAGTTTAAGTTGCAATGCAATTTTTACTTATCTGAGGATATTAACCCTCTCCAAAGGCAGGTGTTGTGTATAACTATCGGGATATGCAGGTTTGGAAAGTGAGTATGCAACTATTTGTGGATATTCATAAAAGGACATTGGAATTTCCCAAGTTTGAACAATATGAATTAGCTGCTCATTTAAGAAGAACGGCTCTTTCCATACCTTCCAATATTTCGGAAGGAGCAGGTAGAAAATCCACCCTTGATTTTCTCCGGTTTTTAGATATAGCTAATGGTTCACTATCAGAATTTGAGACCCAACTGGAAGCTGCATTTATGCTTGGCTATTTACCTGAATATAATGATTATCTTAAAAGGATAGCTCATTTGAGAAGTTTAATTTCAGGTTTAGTTCGTTCTTTAACCCAAAAAATTAAATCAGCAGATATAAAGTGAAACCCTCAACCCCTACATATCAGATGAACTTTCATTTACTATTTACACCCCTTGTTTCACCTTTCCACTTTTCCACTTTTTTCCACCTTTCCACTTTTCCACTTTTTTCCACTTTTCCACTTTTTTCCACCTTTCCACTCTTTAAGGAGGTAAAATGCTCGTTAAAAGCCAAATAATGGACAAAGACCAAATGGAGCGTTCTCTGCAGAGGATGGCTCATGAAATTATTGAACAAAACCGCGGTTTGGAAAAAATCCGTCTGGTTGGCATTCGTTCCCGGGGAGTTCCTTTAGCAGAACGTCTTTCCAGTTATTTAAAACTTATATCCAATCAGGAAGTTCCGGTTGGCATTTTGGATATAACTTTATATCGTGATGATCTTTCTACCATTAGTCATCAGCCGGTTATAAAGGGTTCCGCTATTGATTTTGATATTGAGGATGCGGTTGTAGTTCTTGTTGATGATGTTCTTTATACGGGAAGAACGGTTCGTGCTGCTATTGATGCTTTAATGGATTTTGGCAGACCGAAACAGATTCAGCTGGCGGTTTTAATTGATCGGGGTCATCGGGAACTGCCTATTAAAGCTGATTATGTAGGCAAAAATGTCCCTACTTCCAAAGAAGAAATAATTAAGGTCTCACTGGAAGAAACAGATGGCGAAGATAGCGTCAAAATCGTTTTGGTATAAATATCAGGAACGGTATCAGGCAATAAAATCGGTGCTTTGTGTAGGGCTGGATTCCGATTTTTCTCAGCTTCCGGAAGGTGTTAAAAATAGCGAGAATCCTATTTGGGAATTTAATAAAACCATTATTGAAGCAACTTTGGATTATGCTTGTGCCTATAAACCCAATCTGGCATTTTATTTGGCAGATGGAATTCGCGGTTTGGATGCCCTTTATAAGACAGTAGAATTTATCCCGGATAATCTTCCCGTAATTTTAGATTGCAAAATTGGCGATATTGGCAATACTATGAATGCCTATTTATCTGCTTTTTTTGCTGAACTCAAAGTTGATGCCATAACCCTTAATCCTCTTATGGGAAGCGATGTTATGCAACCGGTTCAGGACAGAAATGCTTTTGCTTTTGTTTTGTGTTTAACTTCCAATCCTTCTGCCGCTGATTTTTTGCAAGAAGGTATGGCAGAAAAAATAGCTAACTGGTTACAGGATTATCCCAAAGAGAATTTCGGAGCTGTAATTGGCGCAACGCAAAGGGCAAACATTAAAACAATGCGTAACTTATTAACGGGTCGCATATTGCTTATTCCCGGAATTGGAGCTCAGGGTGGAGACCTAAAAACCGTTTTACAAGAAGCAAAAGATAGTTCTGAAACACCCAATATTCTGGTCAATAGCTCAAGAAGTATTATTTTTGCCTCCAAAGGAAAGGACTTTGCCACTGCTGCAAGGGAAGAAGCAAGAAAATTAACACAAGAAATGAAGAATGCATTAAACAGGGGTAGTAACTAAAAAATAGAACTCAAATAACTGTACTACTTGGATTAGCAGGATTGATGAAATAAGTAATATTACCTCTAAGATACTTTTTAATCCGTAAAATCCATGGCGTTGCTCTATGTTATCTAAGTTGCTTTTTCTTATTTTTCGCTTATTTTTTTTATAGAGCTTAAAACGAGCTTGGTTTACTATTTTATTTACTCTCTTTAAGCAAAGAGGAGGAGAAAGATGAAAAAGATTTTTATCCTTACACTGCTGATTTCCGTAGCATTCTGTTTTGCCTTTCAAGTTGATACCTTTGGACCTACTGCAGACGATTTTTCTTGTGCCAATTTAGACCAGGTGCCGGCAAGTTTTGGAATTCAGATAGCTAATCAGAAAAAACTTTGCCTCTGGGAAAATGGTGTCTGGAATAGTTATTCCTATTTGGGTTTAACTATTAAAGGTACTTATATGCTAAATGCGGACACGATGTTGGTTGCTATGGGAGATAATTCTTACAGCGATGGTATTTATAACTTTGATATTAACACGCATAACTGGCAACTGAATGATTGGTTTATATTACCTAATTTTGTAAAGTATAATCCCCATAACCAATTATATTATGTGGGAGAACGGGATGGTTTGTTTTATTCGGCGAATGGACATAACTGGACCAGGATAACATCCCTCGGTTCAAATAAATGCAATTCTATTGCCTGGTATGATAGCAACATCATAACTAATAATGGTCAGATGGTTTATTATTCCAATAATAACGGACTTAACTGGCAGCAATCATCCATTAGCAATTTAAGTAGTTTCAGGTTTGACAATAATGGCATTTTATATGCTATTATGGATGTAGGAAGTGATTCGGACGGACTTTGGCGTTCTAATGATTTTGGTGCAAATTGGACAAATATCCTCTATACTTCAGCTCTTTCTTGCTTAGGACCAATTTATAATAATAATGTAACCCTTGGTTGGAGAGAAAGTTACGCAGATAGTTGCTTTGTCGGTATGCTGAATTCTTCAGGGGAGGTAACCTTTTTTAATCATCCTCTACTTAATGCACCGGTTAAGCAGATAGATATTTTTCCCTATATCAATACCCCTTCTTTTTATGTTTTGAACTCCGGGGGTTGTTTCTTTGTGACCGGTTTTCTGGTAGGAATTGATGACCCCGTTATTCCTCAAATACCACAAGCAAAAATATCTACCTATCCTAATCCAGCACTATCTTATGCTGATATTTATTTAAGTAAAGTTAGTCCTGAACCCTGCAAATTAACTATTTATAACCTCAAAGGTCAAAAAGTAAGGAATTTGGACCTTGCAGAGACATTGAAAGAGCAAACTTTATCCTGGGATTTGAAAAATAATAACGGTTTTAAAGTATCTGCTGGAATTTATTTTCTCGTGTTGCAGGATTCCAAAGGAAATTGCCTGGCAAAAACGAAGTTGGCGGTAATTAAATAAATACAGGTTTAGAAGGTTGAGAGGGTTGAGAGGGTTTAGATTTCTTAAAAGCTCAACCGTATAAACCTTCTCAACCCTCTCAACCTTATTTTAACCGTTGCTTTTTTCGGAGATAAAGATAGCTCCAAGATTGTCGGGATTATATTGAGCGCAGAGTTTATGGTATAAGGAATCAATTTTTATATACAAAGGGCTATCTTCTTCCAGGATTTGAATTAGTTCTTTTTTACTAATAGCTTTAAGGAGTCCGTCGGTAGTTACTACTATTTTATCTCCCGGATTTAGAGAAGAAACTGCCGAGCTAAAATCAAGCTTTAGGTTCGGATAATCGGTGCCAAAGTAATTGGTAATAGGGCTATTGGGAATATCTTCCCACAGCACATTAAGTTTATTCAGCCGTTGCAGATATTTTTCCCTGTAAAGCCAAATTTCGGAATCGCCTGCATTTACGGTCAGAAATTTGCCTTCCTGATAGATTAAACCGCAAAGAGTTGTAGCGGAATCAAAAAAGTCACCTGGTTGCCGATTCCACAATACCAGCTGATAATTAATTTCCTGCAGGAAGTTATCTATTATTTCCTGCCAGTTTTGTTCGGCTTTCAAGGGCAGATATTTCAGCTGTTCCAAAACAAATTGAGCTGCATTTTCACTGTTTACCAAAGAGCCAATTCCATCTGCCACGAAGCAAAAGAGGGTATCAAGATTCTGCAGATGATTAATTCCCTCTGTCAAAAGGTCTTTATTTACCAGAACTCTATCCTGATTTTTCTTTCCGCTGTTGCCGTCAAAGCAGAAATAGGAAACATCAAACTGCATTTTCCTGAAATCCTTTTTTCTTTTATATTGCTATCATCGTCGTCTCACAAATCTTGACAAGGATTTTTTTCAAAACTTGGAAAACCGAAAAAGCATTTGACAGATAATCACTTTAGGCAAAGAGGGTTTAGTAGATTTAGAGAGATTCCTGCGTGCGCAGGAATGACAAAAAGGATTCCTGCTTACACGAGAAGACAAATGGTTTTTTATTTAAGAAATGGCATAAGGAGAACTAATGCCCGGAATAAATTGCCTGATTAGCGCTCAGGGTATAACTCAGCAGACCCAAAATACCATAGACAATTATCTGCAAAGGTTGGAAGCCATTTTTCCACATCTCCAATTTACCAAGCTTATACCTTGCAGGGAAGTGCTGATATCAATTTCTCAACATCGGGGCTATCGGGTTTATACAGAAAAATACAGGGGTTGGCAAATATTTCACGAGCTACAGGATAATTCTTTTTTAACCCAAGCTTTTCAAGACATTTTAGAGCAGGCGGAAATTTCTCAAAACCCGTTATCCAATATGCAAAATAGGTGGAATTCAGAGCTCAAAGAAATTAACGCCAGTTTTTTCCTGTTTGCCGTAAATCCTGAATTACACAAAATAATTCTTGCTAATGATGCTTTAGCCCGTTTACCGATTTACTATACAAAACAAAAGGAATATTTCCTATTAGGTAGGGATATATCTTTTGTTAAAGCAATCAGCAATCAACTAACCTTGGACCCTTTGTTTCTGGCTTTGTATCTTTCCCTAACTTATGTTCCGGCACGCGGAACTTTTTACCGGGAAATAGACACTTTGGCGGGTGGAACTTTAGGTGTATATGATTGGCTAAATGACGAATTGCAAATAAGTTCACGGCAGGAATTGAGGTTTATAGAGCCCCTCTTTGGCAGGTCGCATAAAAAATGGTTGGCAGAACTTGTAGAAACATTTACAGCTATCTGTGTTTCCTATCGGACAGAGCTTCCAAAAGTTGTATCTTTAAGCGGAGGAATGGATTCGCGTTGTGTGGCGGGAGCGCTTCAAAGCAAAAATATAGATTTTACACCAATTTCCTTTCTGGATGCCAATCAGGATGCGCAAGATGATGTTTTAATCGCTGTTCAGACAGCAGAATTACTGAAAAAGACGCACAGGGTTTTACAGCTATCTCCTTGTGCTCCTGAACATTATGAGAAGTTATTTTCCTTGAAAGCGGGTTTGAACTATTTCTCTGTGGCTATGTTTCTCCAATATTTGGAAATGATTTTAGCTCTATATCCCGAATCCGCTTTGTTTTTAACCGGAGATGGCGGTGACAAAGTTATGCGTTATCTTTTGCCTGATAAGCAATTAACTGACGAAAAACAGTGGCTAAATTACTGGTATAGTCAGAATGCTGTTTTTTCTCCCAAGGCCTCAGCCGAACTATTTGGCATTCAACAGAAGGCGATGGAAGAATATCTCCTTAATCATATATCTACTTATCCGACAAAGGATTATAACTATAAATATGCTTTTGCTCTTTTAGCGGAACGTTCTGCTCGTTGGGCATTTGAAGGGGAAGACCGCAATCGCTATTATTTTCGTTCCGAAACTCCCTTTTTGGACTATCAATTTTTCCGTCTGGCAATGCAGATTCCAATGGAGCAAAAGAAGGATAACCTTTTATATTACAGCTTTTTATCTGCTCTTTCACCTGCCCTGGCAAAATTGAGATACGCTCATCATCAATGGTCACCCGCTAAAATGAGAAATCCTTTCTACCGCTATTTGGTTAATAAAACACGCAACTTCCGCATTCAATATAGACAACCGCAAGGAAAAATCAATTCTCAGCCCAAATTTGCGGAACAAGAATATTTAATAACCCGAATCCTGAAACAGAGTGAAAATCCCCTTTTACAGGATCTTATGCCGGGTGCAAAAAATATTCTCAACTTGCCAGCCCTGCAAAAATTAAGCTCTAATCAACTGGGAACTCTATACACTTGCGTATCTGTCATCACCGGAATAGTTTAGTTATCTCTTCCTTAATAGCATTACTTACCCATTGCTTACCCATTACGGATGGGATTAGTAATGGGTGAGCAATGCTTAAGCAATGCATTCGGGGAAAAGAACATCCGTGTCCTTTTCTGTTTATTCCTTTTTTTGGCAGTGAGAATTCGTGACGACATTAGGGAAAAGATGGAAAAGTGAAATATAGGAATAAAATTGAGGTTATAACCTGAAATTATAAAATCTTATCTGTGTTATCCGGGAAATCTGTGAGAGAAAAAATAAAAAAATCCGTTAACTACTTGTTGCTGATATAAAATCGTCACGAGTCATATTGCACCTTAAAAGATATTGTAAAGAACAAAGTTATTAAGGCGCAAATGACTCCTGACTTTTCCCGAAGGTTGACTTACCGGTCAACCACCTCTCATGCTTTATTTCGTTGCCGAAATAAGCGTGGTCACAAAAAGACAAGGTTGCCAGAGAACGCTGAGGACATCGTCCTTCCACTTACGGATACAGCAATTGACAGGGCTCAGAGACCCTTATCCAATATGCTTTCCCCGGTTCTAAAACACTTAAAGTTCCCCCTGAAACAGGATTCCAAACAGAGGATAAATAACGCACTTCCTGTGTTTTAGTTAAAATAGAGGCAATGGCACTGGCAACAGGCAAGGAATTATCCGGCAAATAAGGAATTAAATTCCAACCACTATTTAAGGCAATAGGATAGTTTGAGGTATTCAGTAACTGACCTTGAATACTGAGATTTTGAGCAGAAGAATTATTCACCCAATAACCCTTGGCACTTTGTAGCGATGAAAGTGTATTAAAATAAGAAGGCATTGAGGGTGCATAACTTTTTGCCGTATCCTTAATCTGCAGAAGGTTACTGCCAAAAACAGAGCTGAAATTATTCGTTCCCAAATCCACATTGAAACTGAGCATATTCCATCCCGGACTAAGAGTAATCTGTTGATAGTGAGGAAGTTCACCCATAGTTACGGAAATGGAAGTGGCAGTATTGGCATTAACAACCACCCCACTAATGGTCTTATCGGGAAAGCCACTGGCAGAAATAGTCAAATTATAGGTTCCAGGGCTTAAATACCGGTAAAAATCACCCTTTGCGGGATCGGTAATCACTGTGGAATAGCTGTTATCATATCCGTTTACAGTAATCGTAGCGGATAAAGGATTTCCGTAAGGGTCTTGCACAATTCCGTGAATTCCATACATTGCCTGTTCCAGATAGGAAATCATTGCTTCATAGTTATAATTCCAATACCCAGGCAAAGTTGACGCAGAAGGCATTTTAGTGTTGGATATTTCTATAGTAACTTCCCGGCAGTGAGCAGAATAATTCATCCAGTCCTGTCTGCCACCCGTAATAATATACCAGTCAGCTCCATTGGTTATACCATTGGAAGAAACACTGGTAAAATAACCGGAAGGTCCATTGGCAATAGCATTATTGGCATAAACAAAAGAAGTAGAAATATACCAGTTCTCATCCGGATGAGCTGTATAAGTATAATCCCAGGGATAATTTACAACCTCTGCCCCACCATGAAAATTAACGCTGTAAACAAAGTGATGATTATTTGCCAGATTCATCATCAGGGTTGTTTCCTGCTGTAAGGGTTGTCCACTATATTGATTGCCGTTTGGATCGGGAAAATTGCGGTTTAAATCATATCCGTTGTAGTTATATCTCCGGGCTCCGGAAACAGAGTTATTGCCTCCATAATAAGTTCCATCGGGATTGGTATTGGGACAAATCCAAATTTCCAGATTATTAATTAGGTTGGTTAAACGCTGATCGGTTCCATAACTGCTTAAAAGAGTATCTATTAACCGTAGCATTAAAACAAAGCCCGTGGTCTCATCTCCATGAATTGTTGAGGTATACATAACTTCCGGTTCCGCTTCCGCTATATTAACATTATCAGAAATTTTGGCAAACAGCAAACTGCGTCCGTTTACCGTAGTTCCGGCATTTACAATTTGGCATAAATTGGGATAATTAGCGGCAAAGGAATTCATAGTGTTTACATAACTATTATAAGTAGGATAACTATCCCATAACTTTGTCTGTTTCACATCGGAACTCATTACCGGTTCAATTAGAGATGCAGGAGAGGGCAGGAGTTGGGTTTTTAAGCCCAACTCCCTGAATTTACTGTATTCTTCATCATTGGCATAAGCATAAACCCAATTACCGCGAACATTATCAATAGAAATTATGTTACTTATTTCCGGCAGAGTTGTCTTATCTGCCAATTCAAAACGGAAGTAATACTGATTCCACTCTTTGGCAAAAAGGGAAAATGCCAAAAGCAGAAGCAGAGCAACAAGAATGGTTTTTCTCATTTATTTGCCTTTACTGATGCCAATTTGCTCCGCTACAACCTTGAAGAAACATTTTTGCTGAGTAGTGGGAATTTCCCAATATAAATTTGCCGTTGTGTGCACCAGCTGATAAGTTCCGTAGGGTTCACTGCAGGAATAAATACGATAGTTATTGGCATTGGGAACTGCATTCCAAGTAAGACGATAGGTATTTTGATAGCTTACAAGGTTAACCTGTGGAGGTGTAAGAACAATATTGAAAGTGCCATTTAAGACAACAGGATTTTCAGCAGAACCATACACATTTCCTGTTTGCATAGTAAGGGTCTCCTGCACAGGATAAACAGTATCATTAGCATAAGAATAAATCTTGAATTGAACCAGTTCACCATCGGAAGCAAGATTTACTAAGATGGTAGAATAGGCAGTAGCTCTATCAATTAACACAATTTCTCCTGTGCCTCTACATTCATTATTCACAAAAGCACCCACCAAATCATTCAGCTGAGCCGGAATGCCTTCAATAGACACTTGGGCATATACCGTAGCAGGATTATTGGGATAAACAATAGGTTGCCAATCAGGAACATTAACAGGATTAACTATTACTATTACATTATCGTAAGCAGTTAGTTCACCATCGCTAACACCAAAAGTAATATTTTCACTTCCTACCCAGTTTAAATCCGCAGTAAAAGTTACTTGAGTTCCGTTAATAGCAATATGAATATGATTATTTCCACTCACAGATAGGGTTAAGGGATCATTATCGGCATCACTGATGTAGGAAGCAAAAGCCACTGTTAGAGAACCGTTTTTAGCAAAACTGAAGCTCTCCGGCAGAGTTATTCGCGGGGAATGATTGCCAGAAGAAACATCCATTGTTACCGGCAGGGTTGTTATAGGATGAACAGGATCGTTGCTTTGAATAGTTAAAACTGCATTATAAATACCTTCTGCCATTCCGACAGCAGAAAAATGACCGCTAATAGTTTGATTTCCACCGGCAGGAATATTTCCGCTATTGGGAGTTACACTAAACCATTCCACCGGAGGAAGAGAACAGGCAAGCGAAATTTCTCCGCTTACAGTATGCGGTTCTGCATTATATTCATCACCATTAATTGTATAAGGTAGAACAATTGTAGTAACCAATCCGGTACCGATAGTTACATTTACTGTAGCGGTAGCAGATTCTGAACCGTAAATAACTCCCCATCCACTTGAACCGGTTCCAAACCAACTAATGGTAATACCTGTTCCGGTTGTTAGATCAGGAATTAAATCTCCTCCACTACCACCGACAAAATTAGTAGCACTATTTACAGTTACTCCCGCAGGGAAAGTAACTATAACTTCTTTCAGCCATTCAGTATCAGTGCTGGCATTAGTTACAGTGAAAGTCCAGTCAACCGTTGTGCCGGAAGTATACTCATCTGCATTCAAAGTTAAAGTAGAGCCGGCAATACTTTTACTGCCGGTTGTTTTGGCTGGAATAATGACTTCATTTCTGCCAGTAGGTTCACTAACTACCATAGTATAAGTTAAGGATTGTGAACCGGTATTACTGATAGTGAAAGTTTGAGTGCTTTCCGCTCCGGTAATTAAAGTAGCAGATAAAGTATTGGTATTTACAGATATAGTGGGAGGAATAAAACCGCTACCTGTAACCGGAAGAGATAAATTGGCTTGGGTCTGACTGTTGCTGCTAATAGTAACATTGCCATTATAGCTGATTGCAGAGACAGGTGAAAAGCTTAAAATATAGGTCTTGCTCTGTCCTGCAGGAATGGAAAAGCTAAGAGTATTACGCATTTCTTTTACTGCAGCGGTAACGGAATAACCGGTGGGAGTAATTATAGAACCGGTAAGAGTAGAACCGCCGGTATTTATAATCGTGAAGTTCTGAGTGGAAGTTGTTCCCACCGCTACCGAACCAAACGAAAAAGAAGTCGGATTTACAGATATTTGTGGGTTACCGGAGACAGCAGTTAAGATCAATTTTACATTAGGTTTATAAACAGAGGTTGAACCGCTGCTAAACACATTGGTTTGATCAGCATAATCATTACGCGTAAATCTATAACCATTTGCCATAGAAGTATATTGCACTGTTCCAGTTGAACTGTAACTTCCTATCAAACCAAAGGCAGTATCAATTAAAAGGTTATCTGTTCCGTTCCACAGAAAAGGAGTGCTTAAAGTAAGCATATTGTAACCGGTTGTTGAAATAGTATAGTTGGCGTTGGTATAAACCGTAATTAAGTCAGTATTATCAATCCAACTGCTAACATCTGTGGCTGGGGTATGTTTCATTCTCACTACAAAATTGGGCATTGTTTTATTAGGCACGCCAGTTACATTAAATCCTACCTGAGAGATATAAACAGGACCAACTACCCCGGCAGCATTCAATTCGGCTTTCGTATACACTGATTGACCATGCAAGCTTTGGTAATATACATTTATAGGAGATGCTTCCGTTGTTCCTGTGCTGGCAGTTCCACTTCCGATAATAGCACCCGTCTCAAAAACATTGAAAGGTGTAGCTGTAACTGTTGCAGTAGGGTTTGATTCCCCTGTGGCATAAACAGCTTTCAGATAATAGCTGTAAGTTGTGCCATTAACAACAGCGTTATCCGTATAGGTTAGACCTGGAACTGTAGTGAGCAGTGCTGAATTTTTATATATTTTATAACCGGTTGGTTGACCTGACACAGGTGCCTGCCAGCTAAGAATAACACTTCCATTTCTCGGAGCAGCGGTTAAATTCTGAGGAGGGTATAAAAAACCTGGAGTGGGGAATATTTTAATTTGGAGGTTAGGCAAACTGGTAGAAACGGTCAAACTGGTTGGGGCGGCAGAATCACTATGATTACAACGAACCCGGGTTGTAGGTGTGGTAGTATAAGTCCAGTTAGGATAGTCGGAAGTATATGCCTGGTTACCTTTTACAATCAAAATTGCCAGATTGGAGCCATTACAGGTAAATTGAGGACTTAAATCAACAGACATCCATCCGCTGGTAGCATCATTTGTAAAACTGCCACTATAAACCTGGGTGTATCCTGTAGTAGCATATGTTCCATCGCTTAAAGAGGTTTCAGTAGTATTTTTCATATAGATAGTTACCGAATCAATAGGGCTTACATCATTACCACTGGCTTTATAAAAACCAATGGACTTGATGGTACCGGCATATTGAAGTTCGGAAGCCAGATAAATTGCCTCAAAAGCTGAATAATTATAGTATCTATCTAAAGGATAGCTCTGGGTAGATGTTCCGGTACCAATAGTAACAACAGTGGGAGCTCCAATTTCCAAATTTTGGGTTTTAGCTGCTGTATAAGCACCAGCTGTAGCATTAAAATTAAGTGCTGCTAAAGTTCCCTGACTGACAGAAGAGGCAGCAGTAATGGTAAAATTAAGATTAGCACTGCTTCCGGCAGTAATAGCTGTGAAAGATGCAGAGCCATTATTGATAGTTATTCCTGTTGTAGTGCAGGTTAAAGTTGCTGCACCAGCTGGAGAATTAGCTCCTCCTGAATTGTTTAAGGGAATGCTTAAGGTTGCTGTTTCTCCTGGATCAAGTTTACCATTATTGTTTCCGGTTGGATCGCTAATAGTTATATCACCGAAAGCCAGAGCAGGGGCATATAATGTTTGAGTAAAATTATATTCCCAGGTATAAGTTCCGGAAGTAATAGTGATTTTGAAGTTTGCCTGCAACTGATTAGTAATATTATTAGCTACATTAAAGCGGAAAGCATTGGTTTTTGTTAAAGTTCCACCAGCAGCAATAGCTGAAAGAGCTTCTGTGCCATCAGTTATTGTTATTCCAGTAGTTGAACAGGTTAAAGTAGCGGTTGCACTACTGGAGGCAACCTGACCAAGATTTTTGAAAGTGACACTATAGTAACCGGTTTCATTGTATTCAGGAATATTGTTATTACTGTCACTATAAGTGCAACTGTCAACACTAATATAAGGGGTGTCACCAGCATTTACAGTAATATTTTCTATTCTGGTAATCTTGTTTTGAGCGGTTATCACCAAAGTAGCTGTTCCTGCAGTTGTAATAGGATTTATGGTTAAAGTTAAAGTTCCGCTGGCTGGAACTATGTCTGAACCATACAGAACTCCATCTTTGGAAAGAGCAACCCGGGAATAGGGTGTGGCAGTTACAGTTATAGAGGTAGCACCGATTATAATAGAGGCAGGAAAAGTGGCAGTATTGGTTGTCGGAACACCATAATAAGGCATCAAAGAAGGATCACCCATTATGGAGTAAATTTCCCAATAATAATTGCTGAGAGAACTGCCTGCCTGAACTACAGCGCTATTACCCATCATAACTGCTTCGCCAACTGTAGTTGCCCAATTGGTAAATGCTTCGCTATGAGTATGAAACATAGCATCGTAAGCACCTAATTTTGAAGCATCATAAGCAGGAGCACTTCCATTGGCTGTTCCTTTTGAGCCCACTGCCCACCAGTAGTCCTCATCCCAGTAAGTAGAATTTGTTCCGCCAATATAAGTAACGGCACCCTTGTTATTAGCTCTAAGAAATGCTTCTCCGAAACAAACACCTGTATCAAAAGCATTGGTTAAGCAACAATTACCTACTACTACGGAATATTTGTTGGTGTTGTTAAGTCCGTTTATATCACTTATAGTAAATGTAGGATCAGCCCAGCTGGTTTGACTTCCGTGGGCTGTATAATTAATATAACCCCTTCCTTCTGAGGCATTTGCTATAATTTGAGCATTACTGGAGCCGGAGGCAGGATAAAGATAAGTATTGGAAGTGATATTATGAGCGCTATTAAAATATTGAGTAGTGCCATAATTTATGGCTCCATTGCCATGTGTAGGTCCATAAGTTGCATCGGCACCGGCAATTAAAACAGTTTTGCCTAAATAGCTCAAGTCCGGCATAGTGGTCTTTTCAAAAGTTATGGTTTTATTGATTACATTAGTCAATTCCGTAGCGCTGGCAACGGAAAAACGACCAAAGTAAAGTTCCGGCAGATAATCAGTTCCATTTAACTGCACATAAGTAAGATCCGTAATGTGAGAACTACTCGTGCCCCCTGTATTGGCAATAATATTATCTCCGCTGGTGGAAGTATCACCTACAATTAATAAATAGGTAGGAGCCGGATCGCTTGCCGTGGCACTATTCCATAATGTCTGCATATAATTTTTAATAGCAGTGGTATTATTAGCTACAGTTCCACCAGTTCCAACCGTAGTAACAATCACTTTATAGCCCTGTTGTGTTTTCCAGTTTACAAAGGTCTGCATTGTACTAACATAATTAGGAGGACATAAAATCACCATTTTTGTCGGATAGCGATTAACATTCAGGCGTTCATCTTTCTGCCAGTTCAGCAAAATTTTGCCGTATAAGGAATCAAATTCATAAGAAGCAGTGCGGGCTAATAAATCCTGAGTAGCCGAAAAATCTGCATTTATGAATTTTACTTGCACATTCAATTCCGTGTTTATTTTCAGTTCTCCGCTTACAGGATTATAACGCATTGGTTCATAATCAATACGGAAGATTCTTACTCCACGCAGAAAACCAATTTCTGCTACGGAGAAAAGTTCTCCGCTATAAAATTCGTTTTTACTGTAAATATCCGTTTTCAATTCAAAGGAAATTAAAGCCGGGTCTTGCGATTTGGAAACAGAGGGCTGAGCAGGATAAATACGATTGGTAATAAGTGTTTCTGATTTTTGCAGAGTTATTTCAGTGTTGCGACCAAAGGAAAACTCCACTTTTGCCCCTACAGGAACGGCAATTAATTTACTGTAAACGGGTAGCTGGGGTTCACCAATCCGTTGAGAAAAACCAAAACCATCCATATTAATGCGGGTAAATTTTCCGGAAGGCGTTTCAACTTCTTCCAGAAAATATTCCTGATTCCGAAATTGTAACTCAAAGCCCTCAGCATTGTTGTTTAACAACTGGGCTTTGTTTCCACTATTACTAAAAATTACTTTCTGATTTGCGTCTGCAAAACAGAGGGAAGCTATTGCTAACAATACCAAAAGTGTTATTAGCTTGAAAGCAAACTTTTCGGACATATTTTCTCCTTTTTAGGTAGCAAGGTGAGCATTCTCCACAATATTAATAACCTTATAGACCTCATCCTTACCTGATATAAGTAATTATTTCATTCACCCTTTGAAAATTCCTTTGTCATTTCTGTATAAGCAGAAATCCAGATGTTTTTTAAACAATGTAACTAAATTTCCCATAATGGAGCTTATACTATAGGTTCAGAGCAAAATTAAGATTCCTGAAGTTAAAGATATGCACTAAATATTTTTCCTTAACTACCTTTCTTTTAGGTTTATTGTATATATTTTGCAAAATATGTTCCCAAAGCATAAATATCTCTATGGTCAAAGATATAAATGGGTAATTGGAAAAGATTAAGCTTTCCCTATTCATATAGTTTTCATATTAGAAATGTAGCTACTCTACTAAATTGTCTTTGGATTCCTTTTTTTGCAGGACAAAGGAACGACAGATATTAGACAAGGATTTTAACCTTGTAAAGAAAAGTTAAATTTTATATTTTTGTTGGAGAATTCTAATTTGCAATAAATAGAATACATTTATTGTTCAGAGTGCTGCGAACTCTTTAGCAAATGGGAAGTTGCCAACCTTTTTTTTCCACAACTGAATTATTTGTGTTTTAAGGAGAATTGAAGTCGGGAAGTGTCACTGCATAAATAACTTTATCCCTTTTTCAAATTCGTATGGCTGTGAGGAATCATAACTTTATTTCTACTTCATTTTTCTTTTTTTGCGGAGAAACAGCGTCCTCCGGATGCAAAAAAAGCAGAGGATCGGCGTCCTCCGACTATACTTCAACCTTTAACAATCTTGTAACACTTAAGTAACAACCCCGTAACGAAACTACGGAAGTGTTACGGAAGTGTTACGGAGTTGTTAGGGAATTGACTAATGGACAAGCAGTTACGGGTTTAGAACTAAAAACCCGTCTCGGCAGGACATATTTTGCTATAAACTACCTGTCTTTCCCTTGTCATTCCTGATGAATTGTTAAAATATGACTTTTCCAATTGTAAATGATCTTATTGTGAGAGTCATACTATATTGCTTTCATCTTCTTCATTTTTCTCAATCAGAAAACAAAAAAGCCGTTTCTCCCCAAAAGAAACGGCAAAATTTGTTAAACAGAAAGCAAAAAGCTTATCTATTTATGTTTATGACGGTTCTTGCGTAGGCGTTTCTTCCTTTTGTGGGTGGCAATTTTATGACGTTTTCTCTTTCTTCCGCATGGCATAGTAGATGCTCTTATTACTTGGTTTTTACATTTACCACAGCGTTTTTGAATTCGCGGGAAAATTTGAAGGTAGGAACGGTTCTGGCAGGAACAGGAACTTTTTGGTCTGTTTTGGGGTTACGGCCAACGCGAGGTTTACGGGTTTTGAGTTTGAAGGTTCCAAAACCACGAATTTCAATATGATTGCCCTTAGCCATACTATCTTTAATGGCATACAAAAGGGCATCAACAACAACGGCAACATCTTTGCGAATGATTCCGGTGTTTTCCGAAATAATTTTTACTAAATCGGCTTTCGTCATTTTTCTTTCTCCTTAAATTAGTTTTTTTCTTGCTATTCGGCAATAAGGTATTCATAGATAAAACCTTAGGATTTATGTCAAGGGAAAAATCTGATGCTGAAGCTGAAAAATTGTCCAAATCCCCTTTATAATAGGGAAAAACGGGTGTTTCGTTGGCATAAATATTTTATCTTTTTGTGCCTTATTCCTGTAAATTAACCTATTCCAACGAGATTGAAAAGCACTATGATGTTAAGTTCGCAAATTCCGATTGGGTGAAGACAGATGTCTATTGATTTTGTGGCTATTTTAAGCACCCAAGTTCTATATTCGTTAGTTGTAAGAAAATTAAACCCCGGAGAGAAAAAGATTAGCAATACTAATTTTCTCCTTGACAATGTTAGCATCGCTAATTTTATGGCTCTATGCTATGCACAACAAAATGTAATATTTAATACACTAAAGAAGGTGAAATATGCAAACGGCAGTTCAAAATTCTGTTCCCGATGTTTATTCCTTTCGGTGTGAAGGAAAGAAAATTATCCTTCAGCATTCCGAAAAGAAGTATATTCTTTATTACAGTAAGGGTTTGAATTATATTCTTACTTTACTGGAATATCCGGAATTGAATATCCCCTATCCCAATTTGGAATCCAATCTTTCTTCCCCGGAAAAAGCATACAGCCAGTTTTCTTCTCCCCAAGAAATTTGTGAACAGCAACTTAAGGTTCAGGATGGTTTTCTTGCCGTTCCAATGACTGATTTGCAAACGATCAAAGAAGTGAAAGAGGAATTGATTCAAGTGATTAACGAACTTGCCGAACTGGAAGAAAATTGCGATTATGCCCGGGCTGATGAACTGCGGGATATTTATGAAAAACTGAGTAAGTATTTGCGGGATGTTTATCATAAAGATTATAAAATCAGACACTTCACTTGTGAAGAAAGTAAAATTAAAAGAAGAGTCGTTCGCGCTGTTAATCGTGCTTTGGAAGAAATTGAAATTATAGAACCCGACCTGGCAAAGGAATTAAGAAAATCAATAGAATTCGGAAAAACGATTTGCTATCATCAAAGGAGGAAAATTGAGGTTTTCGGATATTGGAAGTAGATGCATTTCCCGCAGATTACGCAGATGCGTTTCCCGCGGATTACGCAGATTTATTTTACGCAGATTACGCAGATTAGATTTTATAATTTTAAGTTAAATTACTATTTAGTTCCTGGGTTTCACTATTCACTGTTAACCCGTTAACCTATTAACCCATTAACTGTTAACCCGTTCACCTGTTAACCCATTCACTGTTAACCCGTTCACCTGTTAACCTGTTCACCCTTTTCACCTTTTTACTTGTTTTAATTCCAATTTGCGTTATCTTATTTTTTAGCGTCAATGAAGGTAGCGCAATAAAAAAATGAGATAAGGAGAAGGAAATGGATGCCTTCAGTTTTTGTAATCCCACCCGCATAGAATTTGGGGTTGGTACAATCAGAAAACTTGGAATGGAACTAAAAAAAGCAGATATTAAGAGTTGCTTAATGGTTGCCGGAGGTGGTTCCATAAAGAAAAATGGTGTTTATGAACAGGTTTGTGAGTCCTTGGAAAAAGCAGAAATCCATTTTGTAGAGGGTTGGGGTGTTCAACCAAATCCTACTTTGGAAAAGGTGATTGAACTTTGTGAGCTTGCTAAACGGGAAAAAGTGGAAGCAGTTCTTGGTGTTGGAGGTGGAAGTGTAATTGATACTGCCAAAACAGTATCTGCCGGTGTTTTTTTGCAGGATATTTGGAATGCCTTTTCGGGAAAGGAAAAAATCCGTAATGCCCTGCCTGTATATACAGTTCTTACTCTTTCCGCTACCGGCAGTGAAATGAATGGTAATGCTGTTATTACCAATACGAAAACAATGCAAAAATGGGGTATTTATTCTCCTTTAATTTATCCCCGTTTGAGTATTATAGACCCTTCCGTGCAATCCAGTTTACCTTTCAAACAAACAGCCAACGGAGCAATGGATGCTATGGCTCATATTCTGGAATATTATTTTGCCGATGATCGCGCTATAGCTACTTTGGCAATTGATGATGCTTTGTTGAAAACTATTGTGGAAATGACTGACCGCCTGCAAAATAATTCCGGTGACTTACTGGCAAGGGGAAATCTGGCTTGGTGTGCAACTTTAGCTCTTAATGGAATTTCCGGGATTGGATTAAAAGGTGGTGATTGGGCTTGTCATGATATCCAACATGCTTTTTCCGCTTTGCATCCTGAAATTGCTCATGGCGAAGGATTGGGAGTTATTTTCCCTGCATGGATTGAATATATGAGTGAAAAAGACCCTACCCGCTTCCTGCGTTGGGCTAAAAATGTTTGGGACGAGGAAAATGTTTCCCGTGCTTTGCATAGATTTAGAGATAAACTGGAAAGTTGGGGTTTGGCAAAATCTCTTAGAGACCTGGGTATAAAAGAATTGGAATTGCCTCAATTAGTTAAACTGATTATGACCAGTCCCAGAATTGGAATGGTTAGCAGATTTACTGCAGTGGAAGTGGAATCACTGCTTATGCTGGCGTTTTGAAGGGTGAACAGTGAATGGTGAAACACAGGAACTAAATATTTAGTTAACTTAAAATTATAATATCTAATCTGCGTAATTTGTGAGAAATACATCTGCGTAACCCGCGGGAAAGAAATCCTTTTTTATTTGACACAATCTCCCTTTGAATTTAACTGGCAAAAAAAGGAAAAAATGATATCAACTTACAGCTTTTAGCATAAACTGTAAGCATACCCTAAGAAGGTAAAGAAAATGTTAGAGAAAATACTGAAGAAAGTATTTGGCGATAAGAACAGTCAAGACCTTAAGCGCTATGAACCCGTAGTGCAAGAAATAAATGAAATATTTTCCGGATTGGAACAATATGAAGATGAACAGCTAATCGCTCGCGTTCAGGAAATTAAACAGGAAATTGCAGATAAACTAAATCCTTTACGAAATGAACTTGCTAAACTGGAACAGGAATATCGGGAAACCAGAGAAGATAGCGAAAGAAATCGTTTAGACAATGCAATAGACAGCACTAAAAAAGAACTGAAAAATCTTACTAAAAGCACTCTGGATGATTACCTGCCGGAGGTTTATGCCATTGTTAAAGATACCTGCCGGCGTTTGTTAGGCAAAAAATTTGAAGTCCGCGGTCACGAAGTTGAATGGAATATGGTTCCTTTTGATGTGCAATTAATTGGAGCTATGGCTTTACACGATGGTAAAATTGCCGAAATGGCTACCGGAGAAGGAAAAACCCTGGTTGCTACTATGCCTCTGTTTTTGAATGCCTTAGTGGGACGCGGCGTGCATCTTGTAACCGTAAATGATTATCTGGCAAGTCGTGATGCCGAATGGATGAGTCCTGTTTTTCAATTTCACGGACTCACTGTAGGTTGTATTACTACCGGAATGGATTTTGATGCCCGCAAAGAAGCATACAATTGTGATATAACTTACGGAATGAACAGTGAATTCGGGTTTGACTATTTGCGTGATAATATGGCAACTTCTCCTGATCAGCTTGTCCAGCGGGATTTCTTTTATGCGATTGTGGATGAAGTAGATAGCATTTTAATTGATGAGGCAAGAACACCTCTAATAATTAGTGGTCCCATTACCCAAGATAAGAATTTCTATCACGAATTGCGTCCTGCAATCGCACAGCTTGTTCAGTTACAGAATTCTTTGGTACAGAAATACTTAAGTGAAATCAGAGAGGATTTGGATGAAAATAATCCTCAGTCAGATAATAACCGCTTAGCTAAAAACTTGCTTTTGGTGAAAAGAGCCGCTCCGCGTAACAAAGCATTTATGAAATTGATGCAGGACGGTGAACTGAAAAAAATGGTCAACGATATTGAAGGTATCTATTTGCGGGATAAAAAATTGCCTGAACTGGACAACAACCTTTTCTATGTGGTGGAAGAGCGTCACAATAGCGTTGACCTCTGTGAAAAAGGAAGAGAAGTGCTTTCCCGAAAGGATAAAGACCTTTTCGTTGTCCAATCCCTGGATGAAATGCTGGCAGAAATAGATAACAATCCCGAGCTCTCGGAACAGGAAAAACAGAAACAAAAGTCATTGCAGACCAATCGTTTTATGGATAAAAGTGAAAAGCTGCATAACATCAATCAGTTACTGCGTGCTTTTACCCTCTTTGAAAACGATCAGGAATATGTGGTAATAGATAACAAAGTAGTTATTGTAGATGAATTTACAGGACGTCAAATGCCGGGACGCCGTTTTTCCGATGGTTTACATCAGGCATTAGAGGCAAAAGAAAATGTGGAAATTGAGGCAGGCACACAAACATTTGCCACTATTACTTTGCAGAACTATTTCAGAATGTATGAAAAACTTGCCGGAATGACAGGAACCGCAGTTACCGAAGAAGCCGAATTTATGGAGATTTACAATTTGCCGGTGATGGTGATTCCGACAAATGTTCCGGTTACACGAATTGACCACGATGATCTTATATATTTAGGCAAAAATGATAAATACCAGGCAATCATCAATGAAATAATTTACTGGCATGAAAGGCAAAAACCGGTTTTGGTAGGAACTGTTAGTGTGGAGGTCTCCGAAATCTTATCCCGTTTATTAAAGCGTAAAGGCATAGCTCATAATGTTCTAAATGCCCGTCAACATCAACGCGAAGCTGAAATTATTGCTGAAGCGGGACAACCTGGAGCTGTAACTATTGCTACCAATATGGCAGGTAGAGGAACCGATATAAAACTTGGCAAAGGTGTTGTGGAAGGTGCTTATGAAAGCTATCTGAATTTGCCTAAAACATTAACCGCAGAATTTCCTTACGGCTTACCTTTGGACGGACTCCATGTAATTGGCAGTGAAAGACATGAAAGCAGAAGAATTGATAGACAATTACGGGGAAGAGCAGGCCGCCAGGGTGATCCTGGAACCTCAAGGTTCTATTTATCTTTGGAAGACGATTTAATGCGCCTTTTCGGTTCGGACAGAATAGCTCCAATGATGGTTAAAATGGGCTTAAAATCGGGAGATGTAATTCGTCACCCCTGGATGACCAAAGCTGTGGAACAAGCACAAAAAAGAGTGGAAGAGCACAACTTTGAAATCCGCAGAGAACTGCTGAAATATGACGAAGTAATGAATCAGCAACGCGAAGTGATTTATGCCTACCGTCGCAGTGTGCTTAAGGGTTATGACCTCAAAAATGAAATTCTGGAAATGATTACTGAATCCATTACCAATATGGTGGATGATATTATTCCGCCTCATAGCTATCCTGAGGAATGGAATTTGGAACGCATCTGCCAATGGTTTCAACATAATCTGAATTTGGGACTTACGGTTAAAGATATAGCCAGCGACCATCTGAATAGAGACCTTCTACTGAATACGCTTTTGGAATATGCACTTTCCGCTTACGAAAACAAAGAAAGACAAATCGGCAGCGAACAATTACGCAATATAGAAAGACGAGCCCTCTTAGAAGTTGTAGATGATGAATGGCGTGACCATCTGCATGAAATGGACTTATTAAAAGACGGTGTCTATTTACGCGCTTATGCCAATAAAGACCCTTTAATAGAATATAAAAAGGAAAGCTTTGAACTGTTTCAAGGTTTAATTACCCGCATTCAGGAAAATGTTACCCGCAAAGTGTTTACTACTTATGTTCTATCTCAAGAACAGATTAACAACCTGCTCAAAAATGCAAACCTGACTCATCAGGATATAAATGCTTTCCTGAATGCACAACAGGCACAACAAGCACAACAAATAACTCAAAATATGAGCGCTCCTCCTCAATATAATAGTCCTGTGGGAGAAGTAGAAAAAGTCCGACCAGTTAAAGTAGCTCCCAAAGTGGGAAGAAATGATCCCTGCCCTTGCGGAAGCGGGAAAAAGTATAAAAAATGCTGCGGAATAAATGAAGCGGAATAGAAGTTTAGAGGTCTGGAGGTCAAAAGGAAAGTGAAAAGGTGAAAAGGTGGAAAAGTGAAACTCAGTGCAGAAATCTATGGCAAGCAGGAAAAAGATACAGAAGTCCAGAAGTCAAGAGGTCAAGATGTTAAATAGGAGAAAGATTAATAGATGGAGAAGACAACTTTCTCAACCCTCTAAATCATTTATAGGAAACTTGAAATTTTCAAACCTTGTTTCACCTTTTCACCTTTCCACCTTTCCACTTCACTCTCAACCCTCTAAATCATTTATAGGAAACTTGAAATTTTCAAACCTTGTTTCACTTTTCCACCTTTTCACCCTTCCACTTCACTTATTAACCTGATAACCAACAAAGGAAATATATGAGTAAAGGACTTATAATAGTAGAATCCCCTGCAAAAGCAGGAACTATCAGTAAATTTCTGAAGAACCAATTCAGTGTGAAAGCATCAATGGGTCACATTCGTGATTTGCCTAAACGCGAACTGGGAGTTAATGTCCATCAGGGTTTCAAACCCGTTTATATAATAGATAAAACGAAAAGCAAAGTGATTGCGGAACTTAAAGAAGCAACTTTATCCGCGGATAGCGTTTATCTGGCAAGTGATAATGATCGTGAAGGAGAAGCAATTGCCTGGCACTTATCCGAAACCCTGAAAAAGGAACTAAATAATAAACCCGTCTACCGGATTGTGTTTAACGAAATAACTTCCCAAGCAATCAATGAGGCAATCAAAAACCCCGGTCAAATTGATATGGCAAAAGTGGAAGCACAACAAGCAAGAAGAATATTAGACCGCCTGGTTGGTTATGAAATCAGTCCTTTGCTGTGGAAAGTGATTACCAAAGACCTTTCCGCGGGAAGAGTGCAATCGGTTGCTTTGCGTTTGATTTGTGAACGCGAGGCAGAAATAAAAGCATTTGTCCCTAAAGAATACTGGAAAATTGAAGCGGACTTTTGGAAAGACAATTTGCCTCCCTTTAAAGCTGTATTGGAAAAAATAGAAGGCAAAAAAGTGGAAATTCCGGATGAGAAAAGTGCCATAGAAATCGTGGAAAACAGCCAAAATGCAGAGGCAATTTTAAGCGAAATAAAACGCAGCAATCGTAATGTAGAACCCCTTCCACCTTTTATTACCAGTACTTTGCAACAGGAAGCAAGTAAAATACTTGGTTTTCAGGCACAAAAAACAATGAGCATTGCTCAAGTTCTATATGAAGGTATTGATTTGGGTGGAGAAAGAACCGGTCTGATAACTTATATGCGAACCGATTCTACCAGAATGGCGGAAGAGGCAATAACTAAAGCTCAAAACCTTATAAAAGAACGCTTTGGTAAAGAACTGGTGCATCCGAAAGTCCGAGTTTTCAAAAATAAACAGAGTGCTCAGGATGCGCATGAAGCAATTCGTCCTACCGATCCTTTCAGAACTCCTGAAAGCGTAGCGCAGTATTTAACCAAAGAACAGATGAAACTTTATACCCTTATCTGGCAGCGTTTTATAGCTACGCAAATGATACCGGTAAAACTCCTTTCCACAAGTGTAAAGATAAATGCCGGAAAAGCAGAATTTGTGTCTTCTGGAGCTCAAATAATGGAAGAGGGTTTCCTGAAAGCATATCCTCACCTTTATATTCCTTTGGGCGAAAAGATTCATCAGGATTATGCTAAAAATGATGTTCTGGAACATAGTCCTTTGGAAAAGACACAGCATTTTACTACTTCTCCGGCAAGATACACTGAGGCATCTTTAATCAAAGAACTGGAGGCAAAAGGGATTGGGCGTCCTTCTACTTATGCTACCATTATAGAAACATTAAGAAAGCGTAAATATGTTACTATGGAGAAAAAGGCATTTTTGCCGACGCAATTGGGAAGTGATGTAAACCGCTTTTTGGTGGATAAGTTTGATTATCTTTTTAATGTTCAGTTTACTGCCGAAATGGAAACCAAACTGGATGAAGTGGAATACAGTAACATTGCCTGGAATGAAGTGGTGCAGGAATATTACGACCAACTTGTTGCCTTAATTCGTCAGGTAGATGTGAAGAAGGAGAAAAACAATTTTGTTCAGGATACCGGCATTGTTTGTGATGTTTGCAAACAGGGAACAATGTTAATCAAACACAGCAAGAGGGGCGATTTTCTTTCCTGCAGCCGTTTTCCCCAATGCAAAAACACGAAGAATTTTACCCGCGATGAAGATGGTAACATCAAGATTTTTGTGCCTACACCCTTAAATGAGAATTGTCCGCAATGTGGTTCTCCCTTAATGTTAAGAACCGGAAAATATGGAGAGTTTATTGCCTGTTCCAATTATCCCAAATGCAAATATGCCCGTCCTAAAACCTTAGGAATTAAATGTCCGGAATGCGGAATCGGTGAATTAACAGCCCGTAAATCCAAAAAAGGACGCACCTTTTATTCCTGCAATCGCTATCCAGAATGTAAATATATAACTAACGATAAACCCCTTCCAATAAGCTGTCCCAAGTGTGGAAATCCTTACATAGTAGAAAAATACAGCCGGGAAAAAGGAAAAATTAAAATCTGCCCCAACTGCAAAACCGAGATGGAATAGACAATGAACATTAAAGACGGCATCAATAGCGCTTTCCAAAGCATTTTCAGCCATAAACTGAGGTCTTTGTTAACCCTAACAGGAATTGTTATTGGAGTGCTTGCCGTAGTAACAATGTTTTCCAGTGTTTATGCCATAAAAGCACTTATCAAAAAGAATATGGAAGGTATGGGCTGGGATAATTCTATTATTATTTTCCCCGGTTCAGGAAATATTGATTTGGAAACAGGAAAAACGCGCAGTAAAATTAGGCGTGCTAAACAAAATGTTCCTCCTTTGAACTATGACGATTATCTGGCTCTGAAAGAAAACCTGAATTACAAATGTATTTACGGGACAATTTCTAAACAGAGCTTATATCGGGTTGGCAATAAAATAAATAATATTATCTTGCGTGCTACAGAAGTAGAATTTTTCCAAAACAAAAGCTATCCTATCAGTAAGGGACGCTATTTTAATACTTACGAAGCGGAAAATAATATCCCGGTTGCCGTTTTGGGTTATCATTTTGCCGAAGAATACTTTAAGGATAAAGACCCGATTGGTCAGGTTCTGGTTTTAGGTTCACAGCGTTTTACCATCGTAGGTGTTTTAGCTTCTGATGTTTTAAATACCGGAAATGGAATGAATTTTGATCCCTGGCAAAGAGAATGGGACTTGAAAGCTGTGTATGTTCCCTTAAAATATGGAGCTACTTATTTAAGCCCAGCAAGAATGATCCATCAGATTTATATACAATCAAATTCCAGTGAGGACTATACCAAATTAAAAAACGAGGCAAGGCAAATACTGCTTGCCAGGCATAATATGTATCCCAATTTTCAGTTTATGGATATTGGCGATATGATCTTAAATATTACGCAAGAGATTAATAAATTTATGGATAAATGGAATATAACCCTTATTGCCATTGCTTCCATTTCTTTGATTGTAGGCGGAATAGGACTTTTCAGTACTTTACTGATTAGTATTCAGGAAAGAATGACCGAAATTGGTATTCGCAAAAGTATTGGTGCAACCGAACAGGATATCTTTTTCTATTTTATTTTTGAAGCACTGGCTTTGGCTTTTATTGGGGCAATTTTAGGTGTTGTTCTTGCCTGGATTTTGATTGTTTTGATAGCTAAAGGCATTAATTTCCCCTTGTATCTTCCAGTGCAGGGAGTTGCTGTTGGAATTGGTTTTTCTCTATTAGTTGGCTTTCTTTCCGGAATCTATCCCGCCTGGAAAGCTACCGGCATTGATCCTATTCAGGCAATTTACTACCACGAATGAAAACACCGGAAGAACGATTTCCTCGTTATTGCTAACTTTGCTTCTATAAATAATGTGTTAAAAAATAACAAAGAAAGGGAGTAGCTCCAGTGAAAAAACCAGATAAAATAGCCGAGTTTCTGGCAAAAAACGCCTACTCATCACACGCATCCTGTGTATCGCTGTTGCTTTGGAATTCGTCATCAATTATAAGGTTCGGATTCAGCATCTGCTAACTAATCCCTCAGGTATTATCATCAGTATTATTCTAATTGCTTTAGGTGCCTTTATCAGGTCCTGGTCTGCCGGAATTATTCAAAAAGGTAATCGCCTGGTGCAGGAAGGACCTTATTGCTTAAATCGTAATCCGTTATACACAGGTAGCGCTTTAATTTTAATCGGATTTGTTTTATTCCTGAATGATATTTGGGCTTGGATAGCAGCAATTCTCTTGATTCTGGTAATTTTCCCTTTCACCATTAGCAGAGAAGAAAAAGGTCTGAGCAATAAATTTCCTGATGAGTGGATTAACTATGCCAAAACAACCGGAAGGTATTTCCCCCGGAAAATTTCCTGGAAAAAAATGAAATATCCCTGGTCTTTCCAGTTATGGCTTAAAAACAGGGAATACCAAACCTTTTTCCTATCTCTCCTTCTCCTGATAATAATTATCATAGTTGGGTTGGTTTAGAGGGTTGGGAAAGTTGAGAGGGTTGAGAAGGTTGAGAAAGTTGAGAGGGTTGAGAAGGTTGAGAAGGTTGAGAGGGTTTAGAGGGTTTAGAGGGTTTAGAAGGTTTAGAGGGTTTAGAGGGTTGAGAAGGTTTAGAGGGTTGAAAGCCCAAAGGGCGAAACAACGATAGCGATGGGTGCGTAAGCCCCTCGTAAAAAAAGAAAAATACAACCCCTTTTCAGCTTTTTTCCCCTATTACATTGATTTTGAAGAAAATAGCAGTTCATCCCTAAGAGCATTGCTGAAGCATTGCTTACCCAATACTAATGCCATCCGTAATGGGTAAGCAATGGGTAAGCAATGCTATTAAGAAAGAGTATGATGTGGTGTCATAAATAAGTTGACACTTTTATTTTTTATTAGACATTATCATTTGTCAAGACCAATCTTTAATCAAAAATTATATAACCTCCATTTTGGATAGATATATTAAAAAGTCCCTGCTGGACGACATATTTTTACTACGGGTTTCAACCCGGCGATAAGATATCAAAAGAAAGAGATAAAAGTCCCATCAGGATGACAGGTAAAGAGAATAGAGATAGATAATCTTACTGAGAAAAGCAGGATGAAGCATCAGACAAGAAACTTAGAAGTTATACAAAGAAGGCAATTTCTGTCGTTCCTAACGGAACTTTTTCTGTTATTTATGCTTTATGAAAATGGATAGAGTATAGCTTATATTTGTGTTTGTCATTCCGTACTTGAAGCGGAATTCATTTTGAATATTATTATAGTATGGATTCCTGCTTGCGCAGGAATGACAAGGGTCTGATCATTCAAAAAATGGTATTATTTGCGGAGGAACGGCGTCCTCCGGCTACACAAAAAAACGGAGGAACGGTGTCCTCCGTCTGTAAAAATAGTTTTGAGAGTTAACCTTTGCGTAATCTGAATTTGAATTCGTAATCAAATTCTTCATTTATAGGGAAGCTCCAGGATTCGCAAAGTTGTTCCAGTTCGGTTAAAAAACCATTAGGCATATTGCCTTCAGGGGTGATTATGGCATCCTGCACTTTTCCGGAAGCGTTAATTAACAGACGAATTTTTACGCTTCCCGAAAAAGGAATAGTGGCATTCCATTTCATATACAGAGATTGTATCTGTCCTTTACGAATCTCCACAGCTCTTCTAACTTCGTCAATAATTGTTTGGCGTTCTGCAGGTGCTTGAGAAATGGTTTCTTCAGTAACTTGAGTTACTTGTTTGCTTTTAAACTTTGCAAGGGTTTGTTCTGTGACAGCTGTTTTCCCAAAAGCAACTCCACTGGGCATCAATTTGCTTTGATCTCCTGAAGCTTTAACAATAGCTACCCCTTCGGGACGGATTTCAGAACCCCTAACTGTGGGCGCTTTGGTTGCTACAGAGCCAATATCACTGGTAAAACTTCTAGTGGCATTGGGGTCAAAAGTTGTTCCGCCAACTCCTCCACCAGGTCCTGCTCCTCCAACACCAGGTCCTGCACCTCCACCACCTCCGCCTCCGGGACGAGAAGTAACAAATCCTTCCATAAGAGTGAGTGCCTGAACAGGTCTTGCGGCTGAAGTGGCACTCGGATCAAAAGTACCAAAGCCACTACCAAAAATTGCGCCTGCTGATTTAGCGGTTCCCTTGCCTCCGGGAACTCCACTTGGTTGTTCTTTTCCTGCAGTTTCTTCAGGAACTTCGGCATATTCACCCGCTTCTTCAAAAGTACTGGGTTTTGCTAATGCCTCTGCTTGAATGCGTTCTGCTTTCTGAATTGTTTGAAGTTTCTGTTCCAAAGTTGTATCGTAGGAGACCTGTTTTTTTAGAAACAGATCAAAGATAATCACAAAAATAACGGTTAGAATGACGAACAACAGGATCATATTACGGCTGAATTTTTCATCGGCAGTAGGTTGAGGACGACAGGCATATTGAGCAGCAATTTGTTGCTGTTCCGGAGTAAGAACAGAAACATAAGGTTCTTTAAATTCGTAAGAAATTTCCCAATTAGGTGCGATGGCAAGAGTTCCTGTCATATCGGGACGAAGCAAGAGTTTATTACCCTGCAGAATAAAACTTTTTGTCAGATAAGATTCATCTACCGGTTCTCCATCTTTAGCACAACTTACTTTCGCACCAGGAGGCAACTGTAGGTAAAGCTGATCACCTTTTTTAGTGACAAACAGGTGCTTTTCTGGAAATGTCTCATCCAGGATTTGCCAGAAGAGGTATTTATCCGAACCGATAAAGAACTTGTTCTTAAAATCGCGTCCATAACGCACCTGATCCAGTTTTTTGCCTTTATAGTGCAGAGTTAAGTTTAATAATTTGGACATTTTCCCTCCTTTTTATTCAGCCAAACTAACACTATACTTTTTTAGCCAATCGGCATCCTCAAGCGTGGCAAAATATATGTATGAGTAACCTGCTGCTGTAGCAGCACGGACAATTTCCGTTATATATTCACAGGGAATGGAATAGTCGGCTTGAACCAGAAGACAGGTCTCTGCCTTTTGATGCTGAATAATGTCAGCGGCTTCCATTTTCAAATAAGTTAATAAATCTTGACGTTTATTAGCGTCTGTTAGCAAATCTGCCGGCGAACCATATTCCAGGGCTTCAGTTCCAACAACAACACGATCCGGGAATATTTTAATCGGAGTTGTTCCCGCTTTTTCTAAAAGCTTATCGTTGGTGATTGTATGAGGATAGGTAATATTGGGTTCTGCAGAAATTTTTACTACTTCCGTAGAGATATTTTTAACCAGGAAAACCAAGATAATAGTTAGTTCATCCAGCAAAGAAGTAATGGACAACCCTTTTGCTTCCTCAAATTTTTTCCGGACGCGGCGTTCACTTTTATTAGAAGATTTTAGTTTATCCAGAATTTGCATAAGTCGCTCCTTTAATAATACTCCACTTTGGTGGCAGTATAATGAACCTGGGTAAATCCATTGACTTTACAGATGTCTATCGTTTTCATCAGGTCTCCATAAAGGACATCCGGATGAACGAGGACAGTAATATCGCTAAGAGTTCCTTTTCGGCTTCTAATTTCTTGCAGAGTTTTATTCAGGGTCACATAATCATAATATCCATTAATGGCAGAGATAGTCATCGGCTTAAAGCCAGGTTCGCGGATTTCCATACCTATAGTAGCATTATTCTCTTGGGCATATTGTTTACCCAAAATATGGATTTCCACTTTTTCGGTTTTAGTGTCGCCACCTCCACCTCCGCCTTGTCCATAACTAACACCGCTTTCCCCTTGCGAGAAATTTAGCGCCAAAAGAGCAATCTGCGAAATAACCACCATCATTAGCAGCATTGGAATAATGGTTAAAAACAGATTCATAATCGGCACCAGGTTTGGTTCCTGGGGCACCGTTTGGGATTTTTGCTGGCGCATTGCGGATGGTCTGTATTGTCCCATAATTTTAATCCTTAATGGCGTTGTTAATAGTATTGATCAATTTAACACTAAACTCGTCAATATTGCTGATAATGTTGTTTGCCCGGGTTAGCAGCCAACCTTTAATTAAAGTTAAGGGAATAGCAGCCAGCAAACCCAGAGCGGTTGTTCCAATTGCTTTTTTAATACCATCAGTTAAAGCAGTTTGTTGTGCTGCACCGGTTAAACCAGCTAAACCTGCAAATGCTTCCAACAAGCCCCAAATGGTTCCTAAAAGTCCAAGATAGGTAGCTACTTGAGCCAAAGTATCAAACCAGAATAAACCGCTATCCAGTTTATACACTGTTTGCAGAACAGCTTCTTCCAGAGAATTTTGGACAGAATTTCTCAAATCAGCACCCGTTTGACCACTTTTTCTTGCATCTTTGAAAACCATCAAAGCGCTCCAGAAGATAAAGCCCATAGTGGTTCCCTTATAGCTTTCAGCAATTTTGGTTGCTTCATCCAGCTGGTCATTGCGGATATAATTGCGAAGTTTTAAATAAAATCCAGCGGCATCAATCTTCTCTTTGGGGTATAACTGATACCAACGCACAAAGGCATAAACAAGACCAATAACAAAAACCAACAGGATAGCATAAGCCCAATTACCGCTATCTATAAATACTTGAGTTAAGCTATAACCCTGTTTAGCTGGTGCAGCTGGAGCTGCTGTTTCTGTTGCTGGCTGAGCAAACAGGCCAACACACATAAAGAGTGAGATGATCATAAGGACGATATTTTTTGTTTTCATTTTGACTCCTTCAGCCATTTATTTAGTAATGTATCGCTTTGTTCACGAATATCTTCAATTGTAAAGGAGAACTTATATTCCCCTGCCTTCCGATAGGTATCGGATTTATCTTGAAAGATATCGGTAGATGGGATAAGAGCTTTTATTTCAATAACCAACTCTTTTTCTTCCACATATCTGCGGGCACCTTCAAAACCCTTTACCGGTTGCTGTTGAGTGGTAGTTGTTGCTGCTTGGGCATAGATAATGCCTGTAAAAAAGAGCAACACCGCTAATAGGATAAAAACTTTTTTCATCGTATATCCCCCTTTCCTGCTTTAATAATTTTAACTGTTGCAATAAAGCCACGGTAGTTGGAATTGTTAGTTACTACAAAGCGTAAGGTATTTTTGCCCGCAGTTACTTTTGCCGGGTCTATCGTAACCTGGGATGTATAGACCCTGAACGGTTCAGGATCATAATCCAGATGAAGATTAGCAGCTAATTCCTGTCCATTTAGATAAACCGAAGCTACTTCCGGTGCCACAAAATTGATTAAACCGTCCCGGAACTCGGTATCCAGGTAAAAATCAACTTCAAAAATAGCACTGCTTACAGGTGCTGTTTCGGGGAACCAAATAGGTTTGGCATAAGTTTCTTCCAGCCCTACAATGTTATCCAGGGCGATACCAAAATTGCCTGTAATAGTTGCAGCCGAAGCTGTTTCCACTCCCGTTTCAGGATTAACCGTTATAATTCTCCATGTAGGATCAGTATAAAGCATCACTGTTTCCGGAGGTATGGAAGCGGCTAATTTGTTGCGGTCTATAAAGACCTGCAAATTCATATAGAAACTTTGCTGTTCAGGACTATCATTAGGAACAGTCAATTCTATTATGTTTTGTCCTTCAGCCCAGGCGCTGGAAGGTAGTAAATATGCGAAACGGGTTGTAGTTATCGGCTTATTAACATCTAAGGTATCGGTAGGAACAACACCGGGTTTCAGATCAGTGCCATTCAGCCGAATTTTAATATCATAAGGATAAACTAGGTGCAATAAAGCAAATTCGGGTTGGATTTTAGCATTAACAGTGCGATTTAGAATAAGTTCTTTATTGGAAGGTATTTGAACACAGCTCAAGTGCACACCTTTAGGCGAAGTTATATTCTGAACAGGTAAATTTACATTTGTCCCATCCATTTTTTCAGTCCAGCCGGAACCAAGAGGATATTCCTCCATCTTATAATCGGGCAACAAATTCCATTCCTGCAGTTTGGCATAACTTTGCTGCGTATAATAATCGGTATAACCAGCTAGCTGATAAAAGTTATAGATGTTTAAATGAGTAGTGTATGCCAAACTAAAGAGGTCATTACTATAATCGGCAGCCAGAGTTGCAATAAAAGCATCTAAAACATCTTTATACTCTTGACGGACACCTTCTGCTTCACTGGCAGTTCGCACATAAACTCCAATTTGGGTGTTGATAACATTAACTCCCTTTTCATAAATGCGGGCAATTAAGTTCAACGCGCGCAGACGGCGATAATTTTCCAATTCAATATTCTGTTTATCAGCATCGGCAAGAAGCTTGTTTACCTTTGCTACTTCTGCTTTAACAGATGCCTTGAAATTGGGAATACGACGATAGGAACCCCCAATTAAGTGATTCTGCCAGGTAGTGCTGGCATTAACTTTGATTAGAGCTGCAGGAGATGATGTAAGCAAAGTTCCCTTTTCAATAGCGGTAAGCTGGTTGTCAAAATTTTTCAGGAAAGCGATTCGTTTCTGGAGATCATTATATTCTTTTTCCACTGCGGCAAAGTATTCATAATTCTTGGTAGAGCTAAAGTCCTTCGTTTCAAAATTTAGTCCTTCTTTTTTATACTCTGCTTCCAACCTTTTATATTCATCACGAAACTTAAAGGCATCGGTATAATTCTTATTCTTATAGGCATTATCAAAATTATAAACCAGTTTACTCAGCTTTAAAGTAGCAATCCATTGATAGCGGTCACCCTTGGTTTTATCTTTTTGGTAAATTTCTTTAGCCAGTTGCTCAAACTTAAGAGTATCCCCTTTAGCTAAATAATAATCAGCAGTTTCCTGCATAAAGGGTATCACATTTTCATTGTTTGGATATAAGGTTATGAACCGGTTATATGTCTCAACTGCTTTATCCTTGTTTTCAGCTTCGCTGTAAAGTATGGCAGCTTTTGCTAATAACGCGTCAGGAGTAATATTTCCGGTATTAATGGTTTTGTTTCTGGCTTCTTCATAAAGAGCAAGATAAGCATCTGCAGCAGCAGTCCTCTGAGCAGGATTTTTTTCCATTTCCTGAATCATTGCCATACGTAGCTTGAATGCTTGATTGCTACTGGGATATTTAGCAATAAAGCTTTCACGAATGCTTTTGGCAAGTTGGGGATTGTTCATTGCAGTATCGGCTTCAGCAATTTCTGCTGCACGGAAATAATAATAGTAAATTTCACCAATATCCGTTCGCGTTCCAGCCAGTTCTAAGAGAATATCTATTGCCTTCTGATATTCTTTTGCTTTAATATATGCCTCTTGAGCTCCCATTTTATAACCGGTAACACGTTGTGCATCCTTAGAACCAAGTTCTTCTGCCAAACGCAATCGTTCACTTGCTGCCAGAGAATAATTTCCAGCACTCTCGGCTGCTTCAAAGCTATTTTGAATTTGATAGCAAATGTTATTAATTATAGCTTCCCGCTCAGCCGGAGTAGCAGTATAAGGTAATGCTTTACGGTAATATGTTTCTGCTTGGGCATAATTTTGCTCATTTTCCGCCATTGACGCAAGCTTTCCGTAAACGGTAAATTTTGTTCTGTCGGGAATCAGAGTTTCATTTTCCAAAGCAGAGAGATATAACACTTTAGCGTCAGGCATTTTTCCACGCTCATATTGAATATCAGCTAAACTAAGTAAAATATTAACTGCCTGAATTTCACGCTCAGGATTTTTATAGGCATCACTGCGCAGAACACTAATAAATCGCTGAGAATTTGAATGTAATAAAGCAAACAGCTCATCCGCATTGGCGGGTAAACCTGGCTCAGGTTGAAATCCTTCCCCATAAAGGTCTTTCATCAGGTTGTAAATATTAAAGGAATAAGTATAGATCAAACCTTCATTCAGGAAAAAATCCTCATCCTGGGGATATTTTGCATTAAATTCCTGCAGGTTTCTTATCGCAGTTAAATAGTGTTTGGGTAAATTGGAACGCTCGGCAAGAGTATTGCCAAGCAGTAGTTTGGTTTTATCTGCTTGGGCTTTCCAGGCAGCATAATTTTCACCCTGCAGCTCCGGAAAAGCAGCATATTGATCTATGTGCTGATAATAAGCAAGCAATTTGGTTTCATTGGCAGGATCGGCAAGAAATTCGTTTTGCAGGCGAATAGCTCTCTTTTCATAAGCATTTTTGATCACTGCCAGCTGAGCTGAGATGTTGCTGTTATTCATATTTGCTTGATACCAGGCAGAGTTTTTGCCATAGTTGGTTATAATATTCTGATACAAATCTTGAGCTATTTGATCGAAATTCTGACCTTCCCGCAGTTCATACTGAGCGCTGGCATACAATTTCAAAATGGAATCCACTAAGGCGGGATTTTCCAGAGCCAGAGGATTTATATCTATTTTCAGCCAGATAAAGTCAATTGCTTGAATAGTAGATAAATTCAACTTATTTGCAGCAGCTTTATCTATAATGCTGCTTATAATTTCAGGATTCTTGTAACTGGCAGCAATATTTTGCAATTCTGCTACACCCTTGGCTGGTGAATAGAAATCAGTTCCATCCAAAGCAATCAGGCAGAAAGCAATATTATCTATAGCATCTTCGCGATACCCTTTGGCGATCATAGGATCAGAAATCTTGCCACTGTCAACAGCATTCAACAAAGTTAGAAAATCGTTCAGAGCCAGCATAAAATCCTGTTCCTGAAAAGAATTTAAGCGTAACCACCCACGCTGATAAATGGCATCGTATTGATATTTACTATTCGGCTTGTTAATAATTTCATCAAAGCAGTTTGTGGCCAAAGCATAGTAACGCTGTGGCTGATCAGCATCGGTAGCAATATAATAATACAAAATTCCCAGACGGTATAGGGACTCGTCATAATAAGGAGAGGTCTTATAGTTATCTATAATTCTTTGATAGGAACTGATTGCCTCGGCAAAATCTGACTCCTTATATCTGCTAGCATCATCAAGAGCTACGGCAGTCCTGTTTATTTCATAAAACCTGGCTTTATTATCGCCTATCCTTTGATGGCTAAGCTGACTACTGATAAAACCGATATTATATAGGGCTGCATCTATATTCACATTGTTGGGATCAAGCTGAACAACTTTTCTATAACTTTCCAAGGCAATAGTAGGGGTCTCCAGATAAACAGCATATTGAAGCTCAGCCAGATTATAATAGAGATCAGCATTACTGATAAGATAGTTTCCATTGGGCTGTTCAACTGCCTTAAAATTGGGATTATAGTTAATAAAATTTTGAATGCGGGTAATTAAATCACGCTTTTCCGCCAAGATTTCTGCCTGCCGCTCAGTCAGCTGTTGTTCCGTCCACTTTCCTATTTGCGCGATTCGTGCCTGTTCCTTAATATGCAGGTTGCGATAATCCAGTTGCAATTTAACAAATTCCACATTAGCAACCAAATCCTGGGCATTTTTACGAATGGGCTCATTGCGCACACCACTATCAGCAGTTACGGCTATTTGAGCAACAATACTGTTTTTGATTTTATTTCGCTGTTCTTCCGTGAAAATATTTTTTGATTCTTCTTGCATAAATTGTTCAATCTCAGCCAGCTGAATATCTATATCTTTTTTATCCTGAAAGAGAGAGTAATATTCCTGCAAAATAGCGTTAAAAATTTGTTCTTCCACATCGCTAATATGTTTACGAGTTTGCAACAGGTCATTTTTCCTGATCAATAAACTGGTTCGTTTTTCGGAATAATCTGCTCTGGTCCTTTTCAACTGCTCCTGAATATTAGCTAATTCAGGATCTGCAATATCTTTATCCAGTTCAGCAATAAGATTATTATAGAGCTGAATGTTTTTTTCAATATCAAATAATCGTTTCAGTTCCATATCACTAAAATTTTGACCTTGAACACTGGGATCATTAGTCAGAAAGCGCTCATACTGCTTTTCCAGAATTTTATCCATTATCTCAAGCTGTTTTTGGTAGTTGGTAGATAATTGTTTTACTTGCTGAAATAACAAATTACCCCTTACCATTGTTTCCTCAGCCTGGACTTTTTGATCTATATAATCAAGAATAACCATCTTTAGTGAATCCAGCATAGCCATTTCTTCTGAATGCAGATTAACAATGGAATCCAGATAAAAAATCCCTTTCAAAGAAATTAATTCGTTATAATTGCGGGTTAAATCAGCTTTTATACCATCTATTTGGGAAGCTATCCTTTTATATTCAGCAGGGCTGGGATTAGCATAATAGGGCTCTAAATTTAAGTTCTGCACTCTTGCCAGGATTGCCATTTTTTCGGGAAGCAAACGATTCATTATTATATCCCGGTTTTGAATGTAACTATTAAGCGTATTTACAACACTTTCATATTCACCATCATCAGCAGCCATATCAGCCCAAATATATAGATAAGTAGGATAATATCTATCAATATTGTAATTCTCAAATACGATAGCGCTTAAGAAATCCTTTGCCGTTTTTCGGTTACCCTGCTCCAAGTAATGCACCATTTGCTGGAATAAAACCAGGTTCAGCATTTTTCGGGCGTCTTCATTCAAATGAGTATTGAGCAAGGAAGTAAAATAACTGATAGCTTTGGCATTTTCTCCTACACGAACATAGAAATGACCAAGTAAATAAATAAATTCATTTTGATCCATACTGGAAAAAACATCTTTATATTTTACCAGTGCCTGTTCAGCCAGTGTCGGATCTTCCTTCACCAATTCTGGCAGTGCATCAACTAAAAACATCTTGGCTAATTCTCTGATAATTTGTTTTTCCTGGGATATTTGCTCTTGGATTTGTTCTTTAGTATATTGAGATATATCCTGAGCATAAACCACTGCCAAGAATGACACTGCAACAACAATTAGGAATATAATTTTAAGAATGTGTTTCATAATCCCGCTCACTTATATTCTCTTTATTTTCCCTATGATGATAAGGTTCAGGATTTTTTCACTTAACAAATGCATCCTGAACCTTCTTCATCAGTATTTCGGGGAAACATGATTCCTCAATCTACACATTTTAGATGAGTAGTTTAAGATTAATTATTGCTTTTGCTTCAATTCTTCTATCCATTTGCGCAGCTCTTCCATTGCCTGCTGAGCTTTTTGCCTCTCTTCTTTCAGCATTTGAAGTTCTTTAAGCAAATCTTGAACTTCAGGAGAAAGCTGTTGATAACCTGCAGTCCCAGGTGTAACTAAACCAGGGGTTTGTAACTGGGTTCCAGGACCAACTACAACTTCTCCTCCAACAGGAGGTTTGGCTGCTGTTCCTGTAGGAGGAACAACAACAATTTCTCCGGTAGGGCTTACAGTAGTACCTGTGGGAGGAACAACTACACCTGTTTCAATAGGTGTTTCTCCAACCTCAACTACTTCTCCGCCAACAGATGGCTTTTTCCCATAACTGGCATAAAGACCAAGATCGGGACGGCGTTTGGCTTCAGCATATTTGTCAAACAAATAGGAAACCCCTAAAGCAACACGGAGATTATCCTTATAATCGCTATCCTTGAAGCGGTCTTCAATAGCACTGGCTCCCAGCTTAAAACCAAAGTTTTTATAGGCATAATTTATCCCTATATTGATGTCTTCACCATCAAATTCTCCCTGCAAAGTCAAATCTCTGACCGGTGACATCTCCACAGAGAAAAAGGTTCCTGTTAAATAACGCGCTCTTGGAGCTTGTCCCACAAAGCGGTTTGAACCAATGCCTAAATTGAACATCCAGGGAATTCCCCAAAAGACAACCTGTTTAGATGCAACTGCATAAGGAGAATAGGGCTCATAAGAATCAGCTTCCGGATTATCAACAAAATCATCATTTTCACCCAAGTATTGAGCTCCGTGCTTTGCTACAGGAGATAAAATATTATCCATTCCTACAGCAATTTGGGGAATACGCAAGGTTTCCTCAATAATTTTCACCTTTGCATTAAGTAAATAAACTAAACCATCTAAAGAGGTGTAATCCCCAAGAAACATACTAAGTTCCACTCTGTCCAGAATTCCTACCCCTATCATTGCATACGGAAAGAACCCTTTGGAGGCATCTTCGGCGTCTTCAGTAGGTGGTTTGGGAGCTGATATATCCCGATAATAACCCACCAACAGAAATTCTGCAGCTTTATTTGGTAGAACATAAGCATCAGGAGTTCTTAGCATTCCCAAGGTTTGAAAAGGTGCTGCTTGAGCAACCCCAAGAACAGCAACCAGGGCAATCACGGTCAACAAAGTTTTTTTCATTTTTCCCTCCACCTTTCGGTGTTACTTTCTTATCAAAATTCATCATTCTTATTGACAATATAATCGTCAAGCTTTTTTTTGCTTTATGAAAAAATATTCACTTCAGGATTTTTCTCACATCGGCGAAGATCTTGCTGCTCGCTATCTCGTAAGTAACGGTTATACTATTACTTGCCGTAATTACAGGAAGAAATACGGCGAGATAGATATTATTGTGGAAAAAGATCAACACCTCGTTTTTTGTGAGGTTAAAACCCGTACCTCTCACTCTATAGAATGGGCTCTGGCTTCCATTGGTTTCTCCAAACAGAGAAAAATATCCAGAACTGCACAATTATATATTAATGAAAATCCCCAATTTGCCAAACACATTTTTCGCTTTGATGTTTTACTCGTTTTCTACTATGAAAACACCGACACTTTTGAGATTAAGCACTTTGAAAACGCTTTTGACGCTATTTTAGAGTATTAATTATCCAGTTTGGAAGTATCAAAATCGCTTCCTACATAACGCATCCAATCGGGATTTGATGCTTCCAGATCATCATTTTCTACATAAATTAAACGGTAATTGCCATTCATCTGAATATCAATGAACATATAGACCGGTTTTTTCCCTGAGGCATATTTCCATATCTGATAGTCCTTTCTCACAAAACGGCTTTCATCTGAACTGGTATCGCGTTGAATATCATCTGGTGGTCCGTTTCTGATATAAATACGCCCCATATCAGAAGTCCAGCCCTGTTTAAAATGGGTAAAATTACGGTTTGCATAATCAATCCGTTTCTGCACCAAATCCATAATGCTTTGAACGCTACGGTTGGTAGAAAAAGCCATATCTCTCCAGAACTGAGTAATATATCTTCTTTTTGTATCCTGATTCATTTTTCCCCAGTCCGAAGGTATTTTATTGCCTAAAAATATGCGCATTAGTTCATATTCTTCGTCGGGGTTGGCAAACAGAAAAAATTCCTCTTCTTTTTCTTCAATCACAGCAAATTCTATATTTCTTTCTTCAGTGCGTTCGGCGCTTTGAAGGACAATAGTTCCATTATAAAAGCCAGGATTCAGGTCTTTAAGGGGTATTTTTAAATTGATGCTTTCACTGCCTGGACCGGGTTGAAAATCAATATATTCATCCATAACTACAAGCGAATCCTTTTCCAAAGAAAGGTTTAGCAGACAGCTTTCCGAAGTGGAATTCCAGTTATAGATTTCCAGATAGAGATAGATATAATCATTAGTGGACTTGTTGAACAGGATTGAGGGCTCAGAATGATAGAGAACATTATTTCGTTTAAATTTAACCAAATATTGAGAAGTATCGGGTCTAACTTCACTGTTCAACTCTACATCGCTAAGCAAACTACTAGGAGGAAGGGTCTCAATTGGAAATTCATAGAAAAAGTTTTTCTGGCTATTAATATCCAGAGCGCTAAATTGAATCGTGTAAAGGGGTTTATGGAGAGTGAAACTGAGTCGGTTAAGATATGATTTTTGCCGGTTACCGGTATCGGCTTTGTTTTTTACTCCAATAATATCGTTTATTTCATGCTCTAAAAATACACTATCTGCTTCCGTAATTTTAACCTTTACATTCAGTTCCGCAAAGTATCCGTTATTTGTAGCCAAAAAAGCCAAATTCTCATAAGGTATCTGATAATCAAGTAAAAGAATTGTATTTTTATTTTTATCCAGAAACCGGTTATAGTCAATAAACATATTTAATTTATCCGACCCTAAGAGGGTGCTAAAGGAGAAAAGAACTACTCCTAAGCTAAAAAACAACCTAATATTCTTCATCCTTATTCCTTAAAGTATATTGTCCGTAACCCGTAATATCCGCAAAGATAAACTCCAGGTTTTTATCATAGTAATACCAAATAATATAAGGATATTTATCCAAAGCATAAACTTCCGAATAGATATCATCCGGTTCACCGTATTTGATATATATTCTACCCTGATCTGTTGTCCAGCCGGCAATTTTTTTATGCAGGGTAAAACGTTCATCGGCAATCATTACTCTTTGATAAAATTGTTCCCTTAATTCATTTCTAACAGTTCCGGGGCTGGGATCGTTTGCTTTCCAGAATGTTTCAATTGCTTCCGCCTGTTTTTCTTTGGGTAAGCGTCTTAAATATTTCCATTCGTTTTGATTGGCAATATAGCGGATTTGTCTGATTTGATCCTCCAGAGAATAACGCAGAGAATAAGCATACCAGGGAGTAAATAGGAAAGGTTCCATTTTATAGTAGATATTATTTTCATAAAATATCAAGTTCATCAGGTTTTGGGCATCTGTCTGCAGATAAGGGAGAAGGTCTAAAACTATCGGGCTTTGAGGATTTTTTACAGTTAAGACCTGATTATCTATAGTTATTTTCAAGCTATCCAGAGAAATTGAATAACTCTGATATAGTTTCACTTCATCGCTAATCAGTCCGGAAAGCGTATTGGGAAGATATTCCAGGTCTTCTCTTTTAGCAATAATCCAGCTGAGTCCAATTTCTGTGCTGGAAGAACCAATTATGAATTGACGAGAGTAGCTTCGTCTCTCTCCCATTGCTTTGTTTTTTATCTGTAAAATTACATTATATGAGCCCTGAGGAAGTTCCTGCCGAAAATGGATAGGAATTCCACAATCGTTAAGCCAGCTACATTTCGGAATAATTTGGCTTTTTTCCAAGGTTGCCACTTGCTTTTTTTTCGCATCACTAATCTGCAGAGAAACCTGGTAGAGTGCTTCATCGCTTCCTTTCTTGAAGTTGATTGAATTATAGGGTAAAACAACCCATATCTCTACTTCGTTTCCATAGTGCTCATAGAAAACTTCCTGAGCGGAAAGAAAGCCGAAAGCAAACAGCAGAAGGCAAAAGCTAATTATTTTTTCCATTGGTTACTACCCTAACCTGAAAATCAATTTTCTCTTTTTCCAGCCAGTTCAGCAATGCTTCGTCAGGAAAGAAGAGTTTGCGAGATTCCAATTGATAATCATTCATGTCTTCGCTTTGAAATTTGGTTATCAATTTAAATTTGCCTGTATTACGAGATATTCTATTACCCAGTTCAGTTAGTAATCCGTTTTTCAGATGTTCGTTTGGAATATTGATTTTGATTTCTCCGCTCAATTCCGAAGGTAATTCCTTAAAGTCAATTAAAGCATTTGGTAAAATTCTTAAGATGCTATCTTCGTTGCCGTTAAAGGTGGATTTATTGCCAATGATAAAAAAGACCTTTCCCGGGCTGATTTTTTTGTGATACTGCATAAAATCCTTATTAAACAAGGGCACTTCAAACTTCCCGCAAAGGTCTTCAAACTCCACAAAGGCAATAGGGTTACCTTTGTTATCTTTCTTTTTGGAAATGTTGTTTATAATTCCCGCAATAAGCAATTCACCGTTATTTTTTGTCTTGCCAGTGCTGGAATTGGCATTGGTCAAGTGTTTTATTAACGAGCGATATTCAAACAGCGGATGCCCGCTTAAATAGAATCCCAAAACCTCCTTTTCTTTTTCCAGCTGATAGATATAAGACCAGGGTTCAACCGAAGGCAGTGGAGGGTAATAGTTATTATCCTCATCTTCAGTATCCATAAAATCAAAAATAGTGCTTTGTCCCCTTTTTCTATCTTTCTGGTCATTACTGCTAAATTGCAACGCCAGTTCTATTACATTCCATTTTTGAGCTCTGGTGCCTTCAAGTTCATCCATTGCACCTGAGGCAATCAAACTTTCCAGAATGGTTTTATTTACGCTGGTACTATCTAAACGGTTGCAAAATTCAAATATACTGGTGTAAGGACCGTTTTGATTTCTATCTTCAATAATATCCCGCATTGCGGCATCACCCAGATTTTTAATTGCTCGTAAGCCAAAAAGGACTTCTTTACCGTGAACCCTGAATTCACTATCGCTACGGTTTATATTCGGAGGAATGATTTTTATACCCATCTTTTTACAGACCTCAATTTTACCGGGTATTTTTGTCGGATCATCCTCCAGGGAAAGCAAGGCAGCCATAAATTCCACCGGGTAATATGCCTTCAGATATGCTGTTTGATAGGCAACTAAAGCATAGCAGGTAGCATGGGATTTATTAAAAGCATATTCCGCAAAGCGTAACCAATCCTGCCAAATCTTTTCTATAACTGCATCAGGAACATTTTGGGCTTTAGCTCCCTGCCTGAATTTTTCCTGATATTGTTGCATTAAGTCCGAATTCTTTTTCCCCATAGCTTTTCTTAAACTATCTGCTTCGCCACCTGTAAAACCACCCATTTCACGGGCAATTTGCATCACCTGTTCCTGATAGATTGTTACTCCGTAGGTCTCTTTTAGCGCATTTTCCATCAGCGGATGATCATAAACCACTTTTTCGCGTCCGTGTTTACGAGCTATATAACTATCTATAAACTGCATAGGACCTGGTCGGTAGAGAGCTACCATAGCAATTAAGTCCTCAATCTTATTGGGCTTCAGTTCTATCAGGTATTTACGCATTCCATCCGATTCAAACTGAAAAACACCGTCAGTTTCGCCTTTACCCAATATGTTATAGACCTTTTTATCTTCCAGAGAAATGTGATTGATATCAATGTCAATATCTTGCGCTTGTTTCACCAAATCAATCGTCTTTTGAATAAGGGTAAGATTTTTTAAACCCAAAATGTCCATTTTCAACAGCTTCAAATCATTCAGCCATTTTCCCTCAAATTGCACCAGGATAACCTTTTCTTCACCTTTTTGCGTGCTACAGGCAAGAGGAACATAATCCGTAAGGTCTCCGGGAGCAATAACGACTCCTGCAGGATGAACACTTGTTTGACGCACCAGACCTTCCAGCACTTTGGAATGTTTAAAGATCGTGCGATATAAATCATTACTATTGATTAGGGAGGAAAATTCCGGATATTGGTTATATGCTTCATCCAAAGTTTTATTGCCTTGAATAGTTTTCGTTATAGCATTTGCTTCGGAAGCTGGAACACTCAAAACCCTGGCTACATCTTTAATTACGCTTTTAGCTCCCAAAGTAGAAAAAGTTATTATTTGAGTTACGCTTTCTCTTCCATAGCGTTGTATAATATAATCAATAACTTTGCTCCTGTTTTGAGCGCAAAAATCAATATCTATATCCGGCATACTGATTCTATCGGGATTCAGAAATCTTTCAAAAACCAGTCCGTATTGCAAAGGATCAATTTGTGTTATATCAAGTAAGTAAGCAACAATACTTCCGGCACCGGAACCACGACCGGGACCTACAGGAACACTTTGTTTACGAGCATTATCAATAATATCTTTAACAATGAGAAAATAGCCATTAAAACCCATTCTGTCAATCACTTCCAGCTCATATTCAATGCGTTGCTTTATGGTTTCATTCAAATCCGGGTATTTAATTTTGGCATTTTCATAACAAAGAAAACGCAGATATTCACCCATCGTTTTAAATTCGGGAGGGGTTTCAATATTGGGCAGTAGAAATTTGTCATAATGCAGTTCCAGGTCTACCATATCCGCTATTTTTAAGGTATTATTATATGCTTCAGGAACATCGGGAAAGAGTTCTTTCATCTCTTCCGGGCTTTTAAAATATAACTGATTAGTTCCGTAATGCAAACGGTCGGGATCGTGTAAAAGCTTTCCTGTTTGAATACAAAGCAATATGTCGTGTGCTTCATAATCATTTTTATTCAAATAGTGACAGTCATTAGTTAGCACCATCGGAATTTCCAGTTTTTTTGCCAAATCTATCAGACGGGGCATAATTTTCTTTTCCGGCTCCAGATTATGATCCTGAATTTCAATATAAAAATGTTCCTGAAAAAGGTCTTTATACCACAAAGCAACTTCTTCTGCCTGTTGCATTCGGTCATTATAAATCAGAGCGGGAATTTCACCTTTAACGCAGGCAGAAAGGCAAATTAGACCTTCGCTGTATTGTTTTAGCAGGGTCTTGGAAATTCTGGGCTTATAATAAAATCCTTTAATATAGGAATAGGAGGAGAGTTTCATCAGGTTTTTATAGCCCTGTTCATTCTGAGCGAGTAATATTAAATGATACCTGATTTCATTTTTGCCGGTTTCACTTTCCAGGTCGCCATTGATAATGTATGCCTCAATACCGAGAATAGGTTTGATACCGGCATTTTTGGCTGTTTTATAAAAATCAATGGCACCAAAAAGATTGCCGTGATCCGTTATAGCAACAGCCGGCATAGCATATTCTTTAGCCAATTTTATCATCCTGTCAACTCTGCAGGCACCATCCAACATACTGTATTGTGTATGGTTATGCAAATGAACGAAAGACATCTCTCACTCCCTGAGTTTATCTAAACATATAAAAATGGAATACAGAAATCTGTCAAAGAATATCTAAAAGTTGGCGAAGTTCAAAGTGCGGGAGTTCAAAGTGCGGGAGTTCAAAGTTCAAAGTGCGGGAGTTCAAAGTGCGGGAGTTCAAAGTTCAAAGTGCGGGAGTTCAAAGTGCGGGAGTTCAAAGTTCAAAGTGCAAAGTTCAAAGTGCAAAGTTCAAAGTGCGGGAGTTCAAAGTTCAAAGTGCGTAGTTATTTTTCTTTTTTTTTCTTTTCCTCTTTTCCTCTTTGTAAAACTATTCTCTTTTCCTCTTTATCTCTTTGTAAAACTTTTCTCTTTTCCTCTTTGTAAAACTATTCTCTTTTCCTCTTTATCTCTTTGTAAAACTTTTCTCTTTTCCTCTTTGTAAAACTATTCTCCTTTCCTCTTTATCTCTTTGTAAAACTATTCTCTTTTCCTCTTTATCTCTTTGTAAAACTATTCTCTTTCTCTCTTTTCCTCTTTGTAAAACTATTCTCTTTATCTCTTTTCCTCTTTGTAAAACTATTCTCCTTTTCTCTTTTCCTCTTTGTAAAACTATTCTCTTTTCCTCTTTTCCTCTTTTCCTCTTTGTAAAACTATTCTCTTTTCCTCTTTGTAAAACTATTCTCCTTTCCTCTTTTTCTCTTTGTAAAACTATTCTCTTTCTCTCTTTATCTCTTTGTAAAACTATTCTCTTTTTCTCTTTTTCTCTTTGTTAAAAAAAACTCTTTCCTTCTCTTTTTGCCACAGAAAGTAGTTTTTTATTTAGTTCTTCCACCTGTTTTCTTCTTTCGTATTTATCTTCAGGATAATGAAACTTCGGTTCTTTTTCTCTATCCGCAAATAGCTTTTCCGCACAAATCTTAATAGCAGAAACGGATTCCATTGGACAGATATAATTTTGTCCACTTTCTTGCAAGAGTTTTCCTGCTTCACCATTTTGAGGAACCAGAGCCAGGATAGGTTTTCCGGTTCGTAAATATTCAAAGACCTTGCTGGTTAAAGTTCCTTTCGGGCTATCCGAATTTATTAAAAGCAGTAAGGCATCGGAAGAAAGCATAGCGGAAATTGCTTCCTGATGACTCAGCTGGGGAATAATTTTCACCATTTTCTCAATTCCGCTTTGTTTAATTTCCTGTAGGGTTTCAAGGTGATAATTACCATAGAGGTGGAGAGAAAAATTAGGTGGCAGTTTGTTTTCTTTTTGCAAATCTTTCAGTGCCTTCAGCAGCCATTTTAACGATCTTTTAGCATAAAGAGCACCAAAATAGCTTAGCGTATATTTACTTTTATCTTGGGAAACAGCAGGCAGGGAAAGAAAGTCCTCTTCATCGTGTCCGTTATATAAAATGAAGGTTTTATCTGCAAGAAAACTACCAAAATGTTTACTTATATCTTCTGCAATACCTTTGCTAACGGTAACTATTAAAGAAGCATCCTGCAAGAGTTTTTTTTCCGTGTAGTGTGAAAAAAGCCGGTTGATATAAGTTCCCTGCAGATTATAGTCACTTAAAAGAGTCCAATAATCTCTCATTTCCAATATGTATGGCACCTTAAAATGTTTACTTAGCGTTCTTACAGCCACAGCAGAAGAAAAAGGTCCGCAGGAAACATAGAGGAGGTCATATTTTTCATCCTTCAGCGCTTTTTTGCCTGCTTTGTATAAGTTGGGCAACCACAGCACCTTATCATCCAAAGGATAAAGCTGACGGATAAATAGTTTTATTTGTTCCGGCGTGTTATGATATATTTGATCGGAGACCGTTTTATTTTTCCCGCTCAGTTTTTCCAGGATAGACATCGGGTCAAAAGAAGGAATATGAATAATCTGATTTTGCCGGGATTCGACTAAAAGTCCATTATCATAATAGTTATATACAATATTTCCCACGGTTAGCACATCAATTGTATTGCCTGCTTTACTTAAATATTTCACCGTTTTCAGGTTGCGCAAAGAAGCAGGTCCTGCTAAAGGCGGGTAAAAATAGCTGATAAAAAGGATTTTCACTTTTTACCCAGTCCGTTTATTACTTTAAATAATTCCGGTTCCATTGTTTCCCAATTGTATTTGTTTTCCGATAATTCCAGGCATTTTTTGCTCATAGCATTATATTCGTTATCGCTAAGTTTCAACATTTTCGCGCAGGCATCGGCTAAGGCCTTGGACTGATAAGGGGAACATATTCCTACACCATTTTTTTCTATCAGCGCCTTCATTAAAGGTGTTTTAATTGTTATTACAGGAAGCCCTGCAGAAAGATATTCCAACACCTTGAGAGGAGTGGAAAGTCGTAATCGCCTGTTTTTCGGATTAAAAATCCAGAGTCCAAACCGACAGCGCTTGAGTAAAAGTCCTATTTTTTCTGCCGGAATCCAGCTTTGATAATAAATTATAGCATTCAAATTATAGTCATTGATGCTTTGATTGAATCTCTTTTCGGTCTCTGGCTTAAGAAATTTACCCAGAATAAGCACCTTTAAAAAAGGAAAATCGTGTTTCAATAGGGAGACAACTTTCAAAATTTTATAGATACCACGGTCTTCAGTAAGTCCTCCAGTATAAATAAAATCAAATTTCATCTGGCAAAGCTGTTCCAAAGAACCTGGAATATTGCATTCATAATCCCAAACATTTTTCACCGGATAATTAGGTAAAACCAAAGAAGGTATGCGTTTATTTCTGCCTAATAATTGATTGCATATCTCCTGATTTACAGTAAAAACTGCATCGGCAATTTTCATTAACTGCTTTAAAGATAACTGATAAAATAAATAGGCAGGATATCTCAAAAACCGCGGAAACCTTTCACTGAAAGAAAGCGCAAAGAATTCATGCACATCAAAAACAACTTTGAATTTTTGCCTTTTCTTCAAAATCCAGGCAATAAGCAAGGTTAAGGGCTCCACACAAATTATTATCTCCGGTTTCAGTTCCTTTACCTTTTTCCCTAAATGCCAGATAGCTAAACGACGAGAAGAAGCATCAACTACTATCTGATATGGATTACGGGTATTATTCACTATACCATTGGTAGTGATTAAATATACTTCATTCTGCTTGGCTAAACTCATTGCCAGCTTGTAATATAAACGCACATCATTAGTAGGATGCGAGTTGGAAACAATGCATATCTTCATTATCAGAAACTGCCTTTTAGATTATCCTGTTATTATCTTTTCTTATTCTGCTCTTTTATGTCAAGAAGAAAAGAGTGATTTATTACAAAGAGAGAAAGAGAGAAAGAGTTTAGTTTTACAAAGAGAGAAAGAGAAAAATAGTTTAGTTTTACAAAGAGGAAAAGAGGAAAAGAGAATAGCTTTAAAAAGAGAAAAAGAGAAAAAGAGGAATTTTTTACAAAGAGGGAAAGAAGAAAAGAGGATAATTTCTATGAACCGGAAAGAAAAACAACATAGTCGCTTTAGTTAAATCCAAATATAGCAGTCAGGGAAAAATGGGTTGGCAAATTCTTTCTTTGCCAAAGAAACTTTAGGTTTCTGAATAAATTAATGCTTTTAGTTTTTGCTTAAGTTGGAATTCGGCAATCCAATTGCTTAATATGTTTATTAACAATTTCTAAGGCATTATTGGGGTGTAAATCAAAGCTTTTCTATAGAAGTAAGAGCAACCGGTTGTTCAGGTTCTGGATGAGCAATAAAATATCCTTTCAACCAAAGTTCAATCAGGTCTATGGATTCAGATGCGGCTTTAGAATTGCATTTTCCGTGAGTTTCAATTAACTTCAAGCCCTCTTTTGGAGTTTCTTTATACATAATAGTAAGTCGTTCGGGATAAAGCATTTTGGCAACATAGCACTTTCCCTGTTGAATATTGGAGGTATAGGAATAGATACAATGATGCATTTCTGAACCCTCAATATAGAGTTCGGCAGAGTTTTGTATGTGTTCAATCCACAAGGTATTACACTTAATATCGGGTAGAGGGGGTTCAGGAAAATGGTTTTTAATCACATCTCTTATTTGTAGCATTTCTTCCAGCAATTTATCGTGGATAGCATTCAAATCGTTCATAGTTAAGAGTTCTTGTTTTGGCACATTCATCTTATATGCTTTTAAGATATCAAGTATTCTGCAGATGTCTTCAATCCAGCGTATGATCTCTTTTTTTTCTTCATTTTCCCTGGTAGAGATATCGGCAATCAGGTTGTGATTCAAAATTTCCCCCAATCCGTTGCAGTATATATATAAGGAAATAGAATTGAGAACTTCCCAAAAAGAGAGTTGACGCAGAATGGCAGGATAATTTTGCAAAGCGGTTCTGAAAAGAACTAATAAATCAACGGAACAAAGTTCGGGTTTTATTTTAGCAAAGGTCTTAACCATTGTTTCGCAAGCGGGAAAACCAAAATAGCCCAGGATATCTTTGCGTTTCATTTTCACCAGTTTATTTACCGCTTGCCAGTATTTTTTACTTTTAAGAGGATGAAAAACAGCGGGTGCACTAAGCAAATAACCCAAAGCAGGATTTGTGTTCATTAGTTCAACAGCATAATTTCCTTCTCTCACCAGCAGGCAATATATAAACCAAAAACGGTCAGAAAAAAGGTTCAGTAAAGCAATTTTATCCTCACCTACATAAGCAACCATCTTTTTATAGACGGATTCCTTATTTTGAGCATTTTTCCGAATGGGATAAATAGCGCTGGATAAGTTATTGATATATGGCTTATTAAACAGAAAAGGAAAGGGTTTAGAAGGAATATAGCATTGCCAGTTATTCGTTTCAAAACTTTTTCTATACGCTGCAGGATAAGGATTTGCCAAGCGGATAACTTCTATAGAGCGCTTGGTAAAGTGATAAACTTTGCCCTGTTCTGCGTTAAAAATTAACGCACTTTCTTCTATTTCTGGAAAGGATTGTGGAGCGGACTGTTTTGCTTTCCTGTCCATAGAAGGTTACCTCCCTCATTTTTATCTCTTTGGATGCTTATTTTTCGGCTTCTCTTCTCTTTTTAAAAAATTACTGTCTCCCCAATGAGTAAAAAATGTCAAGTAAAAATAAGGTTGAGAAAGTTGAAAAGGTTTGGATAGTTGAGAAGGTTTAGAAAGTTGAGATTTTTCCGGCTTCAGAGGGCAAAACCGGAAGGTTGAATTCCTCGTCAACCACCTTTTATGATTTATCAATATTAAAATTACATTATATTGATTTTGAGGAAGATAGCAACTCTCCCCTAAGAACATTAATTTAGCATTGCTTACCCATTACTAATGCCATCCGTAATGGGTAAGCAATGGGTAAGCAATGCTATTAAGGAAGAACTAAAAGAAAAGTGTTAATCGCATAATATATTGGTAAGTTAGAATATTATCCCGAATAATACAGAAGAAATAGATAGTAATTATAGGTAGCAATAGAGATGTAAAAATCCTATTTGCAACAGATAGTAAAGTTATCTGTGAAGAACTCTCTACTTCATATTTGCTGAATCAGAATTCTGTAATATATTTACTAAAGTGGAAAGCACTGAATAATTTTCAGGTTAGGCCACGGTCTTTCTTGTATTGTTCTATTTCGGTGCGTTCCTGGTCGTAACCCTTTTTATTCATTAAGGCGTAGGTAGCGATTTTCCCCGCTTCTACTCCGGGTTGGTCTAAAGGATTGATGCAAAGAAGTTTGCCTGTAAAAACGGTTTGAATTTCATAGAGCATAATGAATTGTCCTAAATGGTAGGCATCAATTTGGGGAAAGACAATATTGGCATTAGGACGCATTGCCTGGCTGAGGGCAATTTCTGTAGCAAAACGTTCTGCATTAAGCAATTCGGAAAGTTTTTTGCCACCTAAATAATTAACTTCTTCCCGGTCGGGATGCAGATTGGGAATAGTGTAATCGTGTTTAAAGTATTCCACGGTTAAGAAAGTGAAGACCTTATCGTTGGGACCTTCAGTATAAAGTTGCACCTGAGAATGTTGATCGGTTGTTCCCAATGCTTTCACAGGTGTTTGTCCCACATAAATTTCCCTGCCTTTAATGTCCTTGCGTTTACCCAAACTTTCTGCCCAAAGTTGACGATACCAATCCGCAAGATCATAAAGAGAATTGCTATAGGGCATCATTACGCTGATGTTTTTTCCTTGGCGATAATAGAGAAAATGGATCAAACCATTCAGATAAGCAGGATTTTCCCAAATATTAGGATTCCAACAAATTTCCCGCATATCTTTTGCCCCTTTCAGCAATGCCTTAATGTCAATTCCGGTAAAAGCGGAAGAAAGCAAACCCACATCAGAAAGAACACTAAACCTGCCTCCTACATTATCCGGAACAGTAAAACCAGTGTAACCCTCCTGATTTATTACCTGCCTTAAAAATCCCTTTTCCTTATCTGTAGTGATAATAATCCGTTTTTGGTAGTCCTTAGGGAATTTGCGTTTAAATATGTCTGCCACAATCATATAGCCAGCCATTGTTTCAGCTGTGGTTCCGCTTTTGGTGATAACATTCACCAAAGTTTTTTCCAGATTTATTTGAGACAGGATTTCATAGAGAAAAACGGGGTCTACATTATCATAAACAAAGAGTTTACGGGGCAATTCTGCCTCCGTTTTTAAAGCGGAATATAATGCTTTATTGCCTAAAGCGGAACCCCCAATGCCTAAAACCAGCATTGTATCAAAAACGGGATTGAGATTAGCAATAAAATCGTCAATATGTTTGGTAGAGCAATCTGGCAAATCATAAAAACCAAGTAAATTAGCATTGTGTTCTGCCATAATTTCGCGATGAGCATTTTTCACCTGATCAATCCATTCCAGCACTTTCTCTTTCGGTAAATTACTGCGTATATGTTTGGAAGCCAAGAGGTTGTGATATTCATATTTCAGCATTTATTCCTCCCTGTTTTGATAATAGGGTTTTAAATCATATTCAATTAAATGTTCCACTGCTGATAAAGAAGTGGCAAAATTAAGGTCTTCGGTCAAGGCAAAAAGATGGGCATCACATTTCCGGATAATAGATTTGGCTACCAGAAAACTTCCCGGATTAACGCTTAATTCCGTAATTCCCATTCCGATTAAAAGAGGAATATATTGCGGATTGGAAGCCATTTCTCCACAAACGGAAAGTGGGGTCTGATATTTTTCCGCGCTTTTTACCGTTTGTTTAATCAGTCCCAGAACCGCAGGATGATGTTGAATATAGTAAGATGACACCCTTTCATTATTGCGGTCTGCAGCCAAAGCATATTGCACGAGGTCGTTAGTTCCGATACTTAAAAAATCGCATTCTCGGGCTAATTCCTCAGAGCATAATGCGGCAGAAGGAATTTCTATCATCGCTCCCAGGGGAATTTTTGGTTTGCAGGCAATTCCTTGAGCAGAAAGTTCCTGCTGACAATTTTGGACAAACCTTTTGGCTTTGCGGAAATCCTCTGCATCTATAATCATCGGAAACATAATTTGCACATTGCCAAAAGCCGAAGCTCTTAAAATAGCTCTCACCTGAGTGGAAAAAATATCCGGATAGGAAAGGGAAAATCTTATGCCCCGATTGCCTAAATAAGGATTTTCTTCCTGTTTTTCAGAGCTCAAAGGAGCAAGTTTATCTCCCCCCAAATCAAAAGTTCTGATAGTAACAGGCAGAGGGTTCATTCTTTCCGCAAGTTCTTTGTAGATAGTAAATTGTTCCTCTTCGGAAGGCAAGCTTTGTTTTCCCAAATACAAAAATTCCGTTCTGAATAAGCCAATTCCCTCACAGGAAAGGTTTTTAATAGCTTCCAGTTCATCCAGCACTCCGATATTGGTTAGCAGCTTAATTTTAATACCTGTTGCTGTTTTAGAAGCGGAGAACTGCAGTTTTCTTAGTTGTTCCTGTTTTCTTTGTTCCTGCTTTGTTTTTTGTTTGTAAAAATCCAAAGTTTCCTCATCCGGATTGATAAAAAGCAAACCTGAATAGCCGTCTACAATTAAAAGGTCATCATCTTTAACTGCTTCCAATAAATCGGGAATATTGGCAACCGCAATTAAACCCAAAGCCCGGCTTAAAATAGAAGAGTGTGAATTGTAGCTTCCTTTGGCTACAAGGTATGCCTTAATTCCTTCCCGGGCAAGTTTGCTCACCAGGGAAGGCACAATTTCCTGTAACACGGGAATTTGGTCTTTTTCCAGCTTGCGGATAAAGGCATTTTTAACGCCGGATAAAGCATTCAGCAAACGCATTTGCACATCGCGATAATCAGCAGCCCGCACGGCAAAGGTTTCTACTTTCAGCGTTTCAAAGTGATTAATAATATTGGCAAAACATTCGGCAACCGCTTGTGTAGCAAAGTATAATTTGTTTTGAATAGCAGTTAGCAATTGCTTGTAAATTTCGGGATCACGCAAAATTTCACGCTGAGTGGAGATTATTTCCGCTTCGTTTGGGGGTAGATTACTGGAATGAAGTTCCTGGTTAATTTCTTCTTCAACGGCGGAAAGTGAATTCTGTAAACGGTCTATTTCCCTGGGAATATCTTCGGGCTTAATATTGCCGTTTTCAATTTCCGGTTCCGGCAAAGAAATATGAATTGCCCTGCCAATAAAAATTCCGCTATTCAGGGCAGTTCCTAAAAGTTTTTGCATTTATTCTCCAAAACCGTTTTCAATCATTTCCTTAATTTCTGCCAGCAAATAATCCTCATCCACACCATTGGCAATAAGTTGCAGTTTGGAACCGCATTCGGCAGCTAACATCATAACGCCCATAATACTTTTTCCGTTTACCCTCATTCCCTCTTTTTCAATAAAAAATTCACTGCGATATTTTGTGGCAGCTTTAACCAAAAGTGCTGAGGGCCTTGCGTGCAAACCTAACTTATTGGTTACTGTCACTTCTACCTGTTTCATCACCTTTGCCTTCAAAATTTTTTTGCATTGTTTTCTTACGGATTTCATCGTTTATTTTGCGGTTAAAGTCCTCAGCTGCATCATATCCCACACTTTTTAAAATAACATTCATTGCAGCTACTTCCACAATAACCGAAACATTTTTTCCGGGAGAAACAGGCAAATAGATGATAGGTATTTTCACTCCTAAATGTTCAGCATAATTATTGACCAAACCAATGCGTTCATAATCCATATTTTCCTGCCAGGGCATCAGCTCTATCTGCAGGTCTATATTTTTTTGTTTGCGCGTATGAGCAATGCCAAAAACGCGTTCCGCATTCACAAAGCCCACACCTCTAATTTCCATAAAATGTCCAATATCCCTTCCCGCCTTGCCAATCAATTGATCGTCTATATATCGCAAAGTGATTAAATCGTCTCCCACTAAGCTATGTCCACGGTGAACAAGGTCTAAAGCACATTCACTTTTTCCGATTCCGCTTTTACCGGTAATCAATATTCCCAAACCGAAAACATCAACCAGCGTAGCATGAATGGTCTTTTCCAGGACAAAAATTTCTCGTAAATAACGGGAAAGATTATCAATTAAATTAATAGTGGAAAGCCGGCTGGAAAGAAGTGCAATATTCAATTCGTTGGCAAGATATTCAATCACTGGAGGCAAAGTAAGACCTTTGGTAACTATAATGCAGGGAATATCCATTTTGAACATATCCCGAATGCGGGAAATTAAAACCTCTTCCGGTAAACTCTGTAAATAGCGAACTTCCGTTTCTCCCAAAATCTGTATTCTGTCTGCGGCAAAAATTTCCATATAACCAGCGAGAGCTAAGCCGGGACGGTTAATATGAGGTGAACCGATCTTCTTGTTCAAGGTTTCCGGTTCAGTTATCAAAGATAGCGCCAGGTCTTTCTTTTTGGCGTCGAAAAAGTCATTGACGGTAATTTCTTTCATCTAAGTTCCTCGCTTCATCCGGAATGGCATTTTCTTTTTACATTCTGTAGAATCGGAAGTTAACTACCCCTCACGAGTAACAAATTCCGTTTTGCCACAGCTAATGAAGTCAGTTATTTGATTCTTCGCTTAACTTCCTCCCGAAAAGGAATTCTGCAAATCTGGGAAAACTTTTTTGCCGAAGTGGAATTCGGCAGACATTTTATCGGTAGAACTTTATGGTTCCAGCAGTTTATAAAGCTCATGGTCTTTAGTTACCAGAACATTTATTTTATCACTTTCAATATTCTTAAAAATCAGGAAATCCTCTTTGCTTGCTTCCAGTTTTTCCAGAGCTTCAGACAAACTAAGGGATTCGGTTACGACTTTTTTAGTTTTTATTGTTTTTCGGCTGTGATTTTTAGCATCCAGCTGAAAATCGGTAGCGTAGGAATATGTCTCAAATTGTTGTTTTAATGCTCTTTTCTGGTGGTCCGTAATGCGATCTTTTAGCTTTTTAATTTGACCTTCCATCTTTTCCACAGCATTATCAATGGCAAGATACATATCCATTTCTTCGGCTTCACTCTGAAGCGAAAATTTGGCAGCGTGAAGGGAAAGCTCACAGATGTTGCGACTGTTTTCCAAAGCCAAAACGGCATGCATAGTGATAATTTGGTCAAAATACTTATTCAGCTTGGAACAAGCTGTTTCCACATAATCGCGGATAGCTTTGGTAAGCTCAAAATGGCGGGCTGTAATAGTGATCTGCATCGGGGGTTCCTCCTGTTAGATTTTATGAATTGATTTACTTTGCAGGTCTTCCATTGCTTCCATTATTGCTTCTGAAAGGGTCGGATGAGCAAAAACAAAGGAATCAATGTCTTCTGCCTTATTTTTATTGACGATCATAATGGTTCCCTGAGCAATAAGTTCTGCAGCATTGGGACCCATAATATGCATTCCTACAAGTTCTGATGTATCTTTACGGGCAATGGTTTTCACAAAACCGTTAATATTACCCATTGCTACTGCTTTTCCATTTGCTGCAAAAGGAAATTTTCCCACTCTCACATCTCCGAAAATTTCTTCAGCATCCTTTTGCGTGTAGCCCACGGAAGCAATTTCGGGATGTGTAAAAATGCAGCGCGGAATATTATTATAATTTAACGGTTCTTGAGGTGCGAAGCATTTTTCCGGACAAAAGCGTGAAGCAATATGTTGTGCTGCTATTAGACCTTGTTTACTAGCAGTATGAGCAAGTTGCATTTTTCCGGTAACATCGCCTATAGCATAGATTTTATCGCAGCTGGTCTGCATAAAGTCATTAATTACAATTGCACCTTTTTCCTCATTTATGTTTATTCCTTTCCAGGTAAGGTTATTAACCGGTTTTCTGCCAACGCTTAACAAAACCTTATCTGCAGTTAAAGTTGTATTATTGTTTAGTTTCAATTCCAGGTGCTTATCTTTTTTAATAATCTCTTGCACTCCCGTATTTGTTATAACCTTCACTCCGTTTTTTTTGAATTGCATAGCAAGTCGTTTGGAAATTTCTTCTTCTTCAGTAGCTATAAGGTGCGGCAGAAATTCTATAATTGTAACCTGCACCCCGAAAGCAGAAAAAATAGAGGCAAATTCACAACCGATTACTCCTCCGCCTATAATAGCAAGCTCTTTAGGCAATTCCTGCATTTTCAAAATACCGGTGGAGGAAAGGATATCTTTTTCGTCAATTATAATGCCGGGGAGTTCTTTTGTTTCACTGCCGGTAGCCAAAATTACATATTCCGAGCTGTAACTTTCTCCTTCTAAAGTGGTTACGATGTAATTTCCCTTTTCCTTTGTCACAGAGACGGCAGTTGCTTTAATCACAGGAATATCGTGCTTGGAAAAAAGAAATTCAATTCCGCTTGTTAATTGTTCTACAACGGCATTTTTGCGTTGCCAAACCTTATTATATTGTAAAGTTATTTCCGGTTTAGGTAAGCCGAAATTATCCGCATTGAGTATTTCTGAATATAATTCGGCACTTTTTACCAATGCCTTTGTAGGTATGCAACCCCAATTTAAACAAAGTCCTCCGAGCCGTTCTTTTTCCATAAGTAAGCTGGAAATGCCATATTGAGAAAGGCGAATGGCTGATTCATAACCGCCAGGACCTCCTCCAATAATGATCACTTGGCAATGTTGCATTTATTGTCTCCTGAGATGGCTGTTCAAAATGCCCAATTCATCACGGTATTTAGTAATAATTCTCCGGGAAATATTTAAGCCCTCCGCTTTAAGAAGTTCTACCAGTTCCTGGTCACTATATGGTTTTTTCTTATCTTCCGTTTCAATTAAGCGAATTAAATGGGTTTTCACTTTTTGGCGGGAAACGCTTTGATAATCATCATCAAAGCCCGCGGTAGAAGTGAAAAAATCCTTGAAAGCATAAATCCCGTAAGGTGTTTCCGCATATTTATGTTTAACTACCCTGCTGATTGTTGATTCGTTAACTCCTAAATCTCTTGCAATTACAGCATAGGTAAGAGGTTTCATTTGTCCGGTACCCAAATAAAAGAAATCATATTGGTGATTGATAATAGAAAGGGAAACTCGTTCCAAAGTTCGCATTCGCATATAAATGGACTTAATTAAGAATTTGGCGGAATTGATGCGTTCCCGCACATATTGCATCGTTTCTTTGTCAAAATATCCCCGGTTAATCATTTTACGATAGCGGGGACTGATAATAATATTGGGAGTGATATGATCGTTGATAATGATTTCATATTTGCCGTCTATCAGTTTCATTGTAACATCGGGAAAAACATAAACAGCACTTGTGGAAAGTATACGTAAGCCAGGTTTGGGATCAAGCTTGGAGATTTGTTCTTTGGCTAATAAAATGGTCTCTTCCGAAACACCGTAGGCAGAAGCAATTTTTTGATAACGACGGTGAATAAGATTTTCAAAATGTTCGGAAACCAAGCCCACAAGAATGCGGTTTTGTTTTTGTTCTTCCGTAAGTTGTGCCATCAAACATTCTGTTATATTGCGGGCAGATATACCTTTAGGGCTCAAGGACAGAATAATATTATGCAGTCCTTCAGCTCGTTCCGCCGTAATTAAATACTTTTTTGCCAAATTAACGATGTTGAAACCCTTAGGTAAAAATCCGTAACTATCACAGGAATCAACAATATCGGTAATAAAATCAATTTCGTTTTCCGGCAGTTCCAAGGGAAAAAGTTGTTCCAGAAATTTTTCTTTGCCATTTTCTTCATAGCGGATAAGCGCTTCGGTATGATCCGTTTCACTATCGGAAGACCAGCCCTCATAGCTGGAATGGTATTCATTCCAAGTATCCAAAATTTCTGTCAGTTCTTCAGCTTCCGCCAATGTTTCCAAATGGTTTTCGCTCATATCGCTTTCTTCAATCGGAGTGGAACTTTCAGGAGTGGATTGCTCAAAATTGCTTTCATCAATATCATCTTCGTCTTTTTCTTCCCGCAATTCCAGCAAAGGATTATTTACCAATTCCTGTTTAATATAGCTTTCCAGCTCCAGAATGGGTAAAGCGAGCATTTTTAAGGACTGCAGCATTTTGGGTTTAAGTGCCAGCTCCTGTTTTTGTTTTAAGGACAGATATTGTTCCATTGCGCTCATAATCGTTGCTCAAAAGGGCTTTCCAGAAATCTTTCGCCCAAATATAATTCCTTGGCTTTTTCGTCATTTATCAGTTCCAGGGAAGAACCTGAAACGATAATTTTTCCTTCATAGATAATATAAGCCCGATTTACAATTTTCAAAGTTTCTAAAACATTATGGTCGGTAACCATTATGCCTATGTCTTTATTTCTCAATTTGGCAATAATATCCTGAATATCTGCTACCGCAATAGGATCAATTCCGGCAAAGGGTTCATCCATAAAAAGAAAAGTAGGATTAGTTACCAAAGCGCGAGTAATTTCCAGTTTTCTTCTTTCGCCCCCGGAAAGAGTGTATGCTTTTTGTTTTGCCAAAGGGGATAAACCTAATTCTTCCAGGGCTTCTGCTAAACGATTTTTCTGTTCTTTCCGGCTGATTTTTAAGGTCTGTAAAATTGCCAGAATGTTTTCTTCCACGGTTAATTTGGCAAAAATGGAAGGTGCCTGAGCCAAATAGCCCAAACCTAAACGCGCTCTTTTATACATTGGCTTGTGAGAAATATCCATTTCATCGTAAAAAACCTTGCCGTTATTGGGCTTTGCCAAACCAATAATCATATAAAAAGTGGTGGTTTTCCCAGCGCCATTAGGACCTAAAATGCCAACTACCTCTCCCTGACTCATTTCCAGAGAAAGGTCATTTACTACGGCTCTTTTGCCATATATCTTTACGAGATTTTCAGCTCGGATTTTATGCTTTTCCATAAAATAATAAGATAGAGAAAGCTGTTTTTTTGTCAAGAAATACTTGCAAGTGGATTGAATTTTGCTAATATAGGACGGATAGCAAGGAAGAATGAATTAAGTCAGGAGTCGTTACTGCCAAAATAACCTTTAATCTATTTACAAATTTGTTTGGCTGTGAGGACTCGTGACGGCAAAAAAACCGGATTTTTAAATTGGCAACTATCTGTATAATATCCTTGTTCATCCGCTTTAATCTTTTAAATACAAGTCCTGATAAATCTGTGAAATCTCCATACTTGATCATTTTACAACCAAGTAACACTCAAGTAACAACTCCGTAACGAGACAACGGAAGTGTTACGGAAGTGTTACGGAGTCGTTACTTAATCGTCTATATAACAAGTAGTTATTTAATCAAACTGAATTCCGATTATTAATCCAGATTAAAGATAATTTTTAACCTTTCCATTACTTCTTTCAATCCTATCCGGCGGATACCCAAATTCTTTATATTTATTGTTGTATCATTTTCTATCAGGAAAATGAAATCTCTAAGATCGTTTTTTACGGAAAGAGGTAATTCAATTATTTCATTTGGCTCAAGAACAGGGAATAAACGAAATACATCATTTTTATGCTTATTTAGCTTTTGGGAAGTTATGTTTTCCCCCTCAGCCATACTTTTAGTCATATTCAAATATGCCTTGGCTTTAAGAATGATAATGTATGCAGGTCTCAGACAAGATAACCCGTTTATATCCATTAAACCATTCTTGATCAAAGAATAATAATTATCATCAAGAATTATAGCTGAAAGCGAAGATAGTTCATTATCTATGGGAATGGGAGTGATTCTGCCATAACCTTTAAAATCTATTGTCTCAGGGATTCTGGAAAAAAGCTCTATCTGCTCAGGATATATTGCATTAACCGGATTGTTAAACCGGTAACACTTTTTTTCTTCTTTATTTTGAAAAATACTTCTATAATTGCCTTTTTCAATAAACTCCCAGAACGCCCTTCCAAATTCCGCACTAAGTGCTTCAACAATAAGGACGATATCTAAATCTCTTGTTGCTCTGAAAGTTAAACCTGATTGAGATAAAATTTCTGAACTTGCAGCTCCTCCAATTAGAACATATTGCTCCTTATAATCAATAAAATGTTCTCTAAAAGTAGTTAGCCCTCTTACCATTTAATTTTCTCCATCATTTCCTCCAGTGCCATTTGCACTCTTTCATCTGGTTCTTCCTTAAGGCATAAAAACAAAGATAAAGGATCAACATAGTCCTCTGAAGTAATTAGTTTGGGATTATAACGCCATAATTGCAATTCATTCGTCTGCTCTTCCTTATAGGGTATCTCCACTAAATCGGGAAATTTTTTGGCAATAATGCGAGTAGTTGCATAACTTTCATAATTTTCAGGAGTTAACATACTATACTTTGATAGAGCAGAAAACCCTGCAAGGCAGAAAGGAACCTGCCGATTTAGCCGAAACCAAATTACTTTATTAATGGGATTAAAAAAATAGGGTTGGGCTTTTTCCCAAAGTTCTTTACCGGTAAAAAGCCAATGAATAGGTTTTTCTTTCCCACATTCATCTCTCGTTATCAACTCGTATTCAGTCAATTCTCGGAAAGCCCTGGATACATACATAACATTCAAATAATACTTTTTAGCATACATTGAAACAGTTGAAAGCTGATATTCTTTTTCCAGTAGCGTCCTAATTATTACAACTTGAGTTAAAGAACTGAAACGATTTCTCTTTTTTACCTCTTGGGAACAGGATTCGTTAAAAAGAATTCCCAGATGGGGTAAATATATTTGATTATCAGGTATAATAAATGATATTCTCTCTTTAATGAAAGCTCTCCTTAAAGATGGATTAATAGATTTACTTAAATAGATTACTTTTATTCCAAACCTATTTTCCAAAATATGAGAGTGTAATTTTACGACTTTAGCCGTTAACATATCTTTTCCTTCAATCAAAAGATAATGCTTCCCATTTAGAGTAAGATCATAGAATATATATTTTTCTGAAAAGAAGTGAGGAAGTTTATATCCAATATTATTGTGTCTTATTTCTACCTTAACATCCAGCATATTTTCCAGATACTCTTTTGTTTTTAAGGCGATATTCTTCATTTTTGTCTCCTCATTAACATTTTTTTGTGCTCATTAACATAGTAACTGTTAATGAGAAAAAAGCAAGTTAATGATCTAATTATTATATGTGTTATGGTTTCTATTTATTTTCCCATTCATTCCGAACAGTAAGTCATAAGTCGTCACTGCTTATATAACTTTGCACCTCAATAAAACAGCACAAGTAATTAATAGACATATTTAGCAATTAGTTTAGGGATATTTAAGAATAAAACCAATTCCGTAAAAATGATAGGTATTAACGACGGGGCTGTCCCAAAACTAACTTTTAGTTTCGGGAAAGCCCCTTTTATAAAATCTCAACCTTCTCAACTTTCTCAACCTTTTTCAACGAGGGGCTTACGCACCCATCGCTATCATTGTATCGCCCTGCGGGCTTTGAAAAAATCTCAACTTCCTCAACCCTCTCAACCTTTTTCAACGAGGGGCTTACGCACCCATCGCTATCATTGTTTCGCCCTGCGGGCTTTGAAAAAATCTCAACCTTCAAAACCTTCTCAACCTTTTTACTTCATTCTTCATTTCTTGAACACATACTTGCCCTTGATGTCCGTTTTCATCTGCATATTTTGCAGTTTGCTCTCCTCATCAAAATTCGCCTGCAGATAAAGTCCTGTAGCGCTATTAATCATAAAATCTTTTTTTTCGGTTTCATCCTGCTGATAGAAATAGCTCACTTCCCCTTCGGCAACAAACCTGCGTAGTTGTTCATCCAGAAAATCCATAGTAACGATGTCTGCATCCACAGTATTTTTCTTCTCTTTAAAGCGTTCTTCGGCAAAATCAATATGGCAGGAATCAATTAATTCGGCTTTAACCAATTCCCTTTCTTTCATAAAGAGATGAAATTCGGTAGCTTTAGCATCGGCAAAATCAGAAATAAATTTTGGTTCACCGGTAAAAATTGCCTTTTCTTCTTCCAGGAAATAGATTAAAAAATCGCTGGTGGTATGGAATTCACCTCTCTCCACCTGAACATTAAAAGTAGCAATAAGTTTGCGTTCCGGTTCAAAATATTCCATTTTTTCAGCCGCTACAGCAAGTGTATCTTCTATTCCTGAAGTAATATAGGGTTCATCCAACAGCAATGCATATCCTTTTCCTCTATCCCATTGTGCATAGCCGCATTTCACCCGGGCATTTTCCTGATAATCAAAACCGCGCACTCTGCTCCAGGTAGTAAGGATATCATTTTTTTTGTCATAAGTAGCAAAATTGCTTTTAATCCAACGGTAGATGCCTTCTTTAGTTCTTTCGGTAGCAGTTATTCTACCACCCAAATTCATCAAATCCGGAATGCGATAATAAGCTAAAGTATCAGCTTCCAGTGTTAAACTATCATTTTTTACAATTACATTTCCCGAAAGTCGGGCAATTTTTTGTTTATCTAAAATCAGAGCATTCCGACAAAGAAATTCCACCTCTCCGTAAAAGAAATGAACATTGCCGTTAAGTTCCAATGCCTGTTCATTTTCCATTTTAGTCATAAACAGTTTATCGGAATGAATCAGACGAAATTCCTCTTCCCCCTTTTTTTTGCCAAATAAAGGCAGTAAAAGAAGAAACAGTAGAAAGAAAACAAAACCCTTTTTCACCATTTAATTTCCTTTTCTTTCACAATGCCCTCAGCCGAAACAGCATCCATTTCTACATAACTTAACTGACTATTAGTTCGTAAATTTTGCCCTCGCATTACATCTCCTGCACGAGTAATCGTTACCATTAAAGGAGCAGTAATTTCATCTACAGACCTGTCCCAAACCATTTTTTGAGTAGCCACAGTTCCATTCGGAGAGGTAAGAATAGCATTTCCATTGGCAAAAATTAAATTTCTGGCATCATCAACAATAGTTGTATCTGCTTTAATCACAGAACTTATCTGGTTATTTTTGTCATAAGTGGTAAGGGTTACTTTATAGGCATACAGCAAACGCCTATCGTAAAATCTTTCTATTTTTTCCGCTTCCAGATAATATTCACTACGGTCATTGTCCAGTTGTGTCAGTTTAACATTGTAACTGATTTCATCGGGCAAATCGCGCGGCAAAACTCCCGTTGCCGATTGCAAGCTATCTTGTTGACAGGAAGTTAGCAAAATAAAAGCGCTAACCGATACTATCCAGATAAGCCAGAACCGTTTTTTCATAGATGCCTTTTCGCATAAGCACATAGTTTATCAGGTCTCTTGCAGCACCTTGTCCACCTCTATATTCGGAAACCCAATCAGCTATTTTGGCAACATCGGGTTGAGCATCAGCCGGAACTGCAGAAAAAGCTACTTTACGCATAACCGGAACATCATTCCAGTCGTCTCCCATATAAGCAACATTGGTATAAGATAATTTCAAGTCCTTTAGCAAGTTATCCAGACATTTCAGCTTATTGGTTATATTTTGAAACAGATAAGGAATATTCAAATCGCGACAGCGTCTTTCCAATGCTTCAGAACTTCGTCCGCTGATAACACTGATCATAATATCCGTTTTTTGTAGCAGTTTGAAACCCAGACCGTCATGCCCATGAAAATGTTTCAATTCCAGATTGGTTGAACCATAAATAAAACGACCGTCAGTAAGCACCCCGTCACAATCAAAGACCATTAGTTTGAGATCATTCCAGGGAACTACCCGTTTATTGGGTTTAACAAGTGTTGTTTTACTGTACATTTCTATTTTCCTTATAGTTATTTATAAAACTTGCAAACAGCTCTCCAAAAGGGATTCCATTTTTGCCAAAGGAAGCATACTGGCAGAATCACTTTTTGCTTTATGCGGTTCCGGATGTGTTTCTATAAAAAGACCTTTGACCATTCCTGTAGCCATTGCTGCTTTAGCCATTGGTAAAGCAAATTCGGGATTGCCACCGGAATAATTTCCCACAGAAGGTCTTTGCAATGAATGAGTTACATCATAAACAACAGGATAGCCAAATTGGTGCATAGTAACAAAACTGCGAAAATCCACAACCAGATTATGATAGCCAAAAGTAGTTCCGCGCTCTGTTAGCAGAATTTGTTTATTACCTGTGCTACTTGCTTTTTCGGCAGCTAATTTCATATCCTCGGGAGCCATAAACTGCCCTTTTTTGATGTTAATTATTCTACCCGTAACAGCAGCTGTCCTGATTAATTCTGTCTGCCTGGAAAGAAAAGCGGGAATTTGTAAAATGTCACAAACCTCTGCAGCAGAAGCAACTTCAACACATTCATGCACATCGGTTAGAACCGGAACATCAAATTCCCGTTTTATTTTACTCAATATTTTAAGCCCTTCTTCTCTTCCCGGACCGCTGAAGGAATTTACAGAACTGCGATTGGCTTTGCTGTAAGACGATTTAAACACAAAAGGAATGCCTTTTCGGGCACAGAGTTCTTTCAAGGTCTCTGCCACCGTGAACATTATACTTTCTTCTTCAATCACACAGGGTCCTGCAATCAGGAAGAAATTTTGGCTGGAGGCAAGTTCTGTATAGAGTTTATTCATTAATTTCAGAACAGCAATGCTGTTTTCTCCTTCATCTGGAAATATGTTTAACTCTTTCCCAGGAAAAACCTTCTCTGCCGAAATGACCATAAGAAGCAGTAGGAAAGTATATGGGTTTACGAAGGTCTAAATAATCTATGATGCCTTCCACTGTCAAGTCAAAGTTTCTGGCAATAATTCTTTCTATTTCCGCATCGCTTTCTTTTCCGCTGCCAAAAGTATCTACCATTAAAGAAACGGGTTTGTGTTCACCAATCACAAAGCTGAACTGAATTAAACATTCACCGGCTAATCCACTGGCAACAATACTTTTGGCAATATGCCTTGCCATATAAGCTGCGCTCCGATCAACTTTAGAAGCATCTTTTCCGGAAAAAGCACCTCCTCCATGTTGAGCCCAACCACCATAAGTATCCACAATAATTTTCCTTCCGGTTAATCCTGTATCAAAAGCAGGACCTCCATCCTGCCAAGGACCTAAAGGATTGATTTTGATTTCACAATTCTTGGTGTCAAAATAGCCCTTGCATTCATCTTCAATATCGGCTATAGAAGGAAGGATAACCAACTGCTTTATTTGTTCTTTCAGTTCCTCAAATTCGGTTTCACTCACAATATCGTGGTGAGTAGAAATAACCAGACATTTCAAATCCACTGCTTTACGCCCCAAATAACGCATAGAAACCTGACTTTTGGAATCGGGCAACAAGTGTTTTATAGTTCCGTTTTTTCTCGCCGAGGCAAGATTAAAAAGCAGCTTATGTGCCAGTTCAATAGGAACGGGCATCAGATTTTTCGTTTGAGAACAAGCATAACCAAACATCAAACCTTGATCTCCTGCTCCGGTATTTTCTTCTAAAGCGGCTTCCTGTTTATGTAAATAGTTATTTATTGAGCAGTTATAATCAAAACCCTTGTCCGGATGAATATAACCAATATCCTTAATTGTTTTACGCACAATTGTTTCAATATCTATAGTTGCCCGCGAAGAAACTTCCCCCGAAAGAACTATCCTGTTTTCCGTAGCTAATGTTTCACAGGCAACTTTGGAATGAGGATCAGCTTTTAGATAGGCATCCAAAATAGCATCCGATATCTGATCGCAGATTTTATCCGGATGACCTTCCGAAACAGATTCCGAAGTGAAAACATAGCCATTTCTGTCTGTGTTGTTAATTGCATGTAATGCTGCTGTCATTTATATCTCCTAATTCTTATTTCTTTCTTTCTTTACTGCCCTTAAAAAAAGCCGGCTGCTAAAGCCGGCAAAAATTTTTATACCGCACTTTAGCACATTTTGACTGCGGAGCAAAGGGCAAATCACCGCTCTTCTAAAAATGGTACATCTTCGGGGATTCGAACCCCGGACCCACTGATTAAGAGTCAGTTGCTCTGCCAACTGAGCTAAAGATGCACTGTAAATTTGGGTCATATTTTTTCAGAGGAGCATAATGTCAAGCAAAAAGGGGAAATAGTGAGATGGAATCCGGAAGGTCAACCTCCTGAGGTCAATCCAGATACAAAAGGAAAATGGTTTGGTAACTTCTTTTTTGGCAACAAGAAACATCATAGCTATAGATAAATTATACCTATTAATTTGCCGGATAGGAATTCGGTAATCCTATTGTATAAGCAGTTACAGTAGCGGAAAAAGAGGCAATTTTAACCTTTTACAGGGTAACAACAAGAGAACATTTCCCTTTACTAAAAAACCGCTTTAGAAAAAATGACTATGGCATTACTTTTGAAAAAATAAGCAAAAAACAGGAAAGAAAAGAAATGGAAAACCAGAGCCCTCTGGAAAAGCTGAGAGCAAAACGCGCTGCAGCACTTTTAGGCGGTGGAGAAAAACGCATCGCTGAACAACACGCAAAAGGTAAACTCACTGCAAGAGAAAGGATTGCCCTTTTGGTTGATCCTGATAGTTTTGAAGAATTTGATATGTTCGTAACTCATCGTTGCACAAATTTCGGATTGGATAAATATATTCATCCGGGAGATGGTGTGGTAACAGGTTGCGCAACAATCAATGAAAGAATGGTCTATATTTTTGCCCAGGATTTTACGGTTTTTGGTGGTTCTTTATCCAAGACCTACGCTGATAAAATCTGCAAAATAATGGATATGGCACTAAAGAACGGTTGTCCTGTTATTGGACTGAATGATTCCGGTGGAGCAAGAATTCAGGAAGGCGTTGATGCTCTTGCTGGTTACGCGGAAATTTTTTGGCGTAATGTAATGGCAAGCGGAGTGATACCTCAAATTTCGGCAATTTTAGGTCCCTGTGCAGGCGGAGCTGTATATTCACCTGCCATAACGGACTTTATTGTTATGGAAAAAAGCAACAGCTATATGTTCGTTACTGGTCCTAAGGTTGTTAAAACCGTATTAAATGAAACGGTTACTAATGAGGAATTAGGTGGCGCAAAAGTTCATACCAGCAAAAGCGGTGTAGCTCATTTCATAGCTAATAGCGAAGAAGAAGCAATGCTCACTATCAAACTTCTGCTAAGTTACTTGCCTTCCAACAATTTGGAAGACCCACCTTATGTTCCGAGTGCTGATCCTATAACTCGTAATTGTGATGTTTTGAATAATCTTGTTCCTGAAAATCCTAATAAGCCCTACGATATGCTGGATGTGATTTATCCGATTGTTGATGATGGCGAATTTTTGCAGGTGATGAGTAATTTTGCCCAGAATATTATTGTCGGTTTTGGCAGGATGAATGGACGTAGTGTAGGAATTGTAGCTAATCAGCCCAAAATTTTAGCCGGTGTTTTAGATATTGATGCCAGTATTAAAGGAGCTCGTTTTGTGCGATTTTGTGATTCTTTCAATATACCTTTGGTAGTTTTGGAAGATGTTCCCGGTTTTTTACCCGGCACAATGCAAGAGCATAATGGAATTATTCGTAACGGGGCAAAACTTCTTTATGCTTTTGCGGAAGCCACAGTTCCAAAAGTTACTGTTATTATCCGTAAAGCTTATGGAGGTGCATATTGTGTTTTAAACAGTCGTCATATGCGTGCGGATATAGTTTATGCCTGGCCCTCTGCCGAAATTGCAGTTATGGGTCCTGATGGAGCAGTGGAAGTTATTTTCCGTAAAGAAGCAATGGCTGCAGAAAATCCTAAGGCGGTTCTTCAGGCAAGAGAAAAGGAATATCGGGAAAAATTTGCCAATCCCTTTATTGCTGCGGAAAGAGGATATATTGATGATATAATTGAGCCCTCGGAAACAAGATTTCGTTTAATTAGAGCTTTGGAAATGCTGGCAAATAAAAAGGACAGCATTCCTCCTCGCAAACATGGCAATATTCCTTTGTAAGGTATTGGCAATGCGAAAAATAATGTCTCTAACCCTTTTTACCTTATGCGTCTTAAGCAGTTGGGCTCAAATAAACTCTGTGGAACAAACAATATCTGATAGTTTAGCTTTAGCACGGGAAAAAGAAATTATTTCCGAATATGGTTTTCGGGATACAGCTACCCTTGCTGAAGTAGCCAACAAACTGCAAATTAAGGATATAGACCGCTGGAAGAGCTATCTTGGTTTGGAACCGCATAACGAAAAACTGGATAAAATGAGTTTAAGAAAACTGGGTATAACACCTTATAAGGCACTTCTGGCACAACAATACAGCATTTATGGCTTTACTGAACTTTCCACTTTGGAAGAAGTTGCCACTGCACTTAAAATGCCCGTGAAAAAAATCAAACAGGAAATCGGACTGGATAAGCCCAATTCTCCAAAATGGGATTCTTACTCTTTGCAGTCCTTGAACTTAACCCCTGAAGACATCAAAAAAATTCACAGGGAATTTGAAGAAAAAAGTTTGAATTTCGGACTTAATGTAACACTGGTAGGAATGTTAACCGTATTTACCGCTCTCCTTATTACCAGTATTATAATCGGGCAATTGAATCATCTGAACCGTCCTGCCAAAGAAAAAAAGGCAGACCTGAAAATTACTCCCGGAGGAAAAGTTCGTTCTGCTTCCGCTACTTTAAATCACAATGTAATAGCTGCTCTTGTTGCCACTATCTTTTTGCATGAACAATCCCTGGAAGAAAAAAGAAAAATTGCCTTAACCTTTAAACGCACTCCTACAAATCAATGGCGTGCCAGCGCTATGTTAAATATGCCCAATCGGGAAATGTATCTTAAGCGGAGATAAATAATGAAGACCTATAAGTTGTTGATTAATAACGAACATTTTGAAGCCAAAATTGTGGAATACAGTCCCACCCACGCTAAAATAAACCTGAATGGAACGGAATATCTGGTTCAGATAGAAGACGATAAAATTCAAAGTATTCCCAAGCTTGCTGCACAGGAAAAAGCAGTTCCTTTGGCTCCTGCATTCAGCAGTAGTGCCGATCTTTATTCCGGGGAAATTCGTGCTCCTCTTCCCGGAGTGATAGTTTCTATTCTTGTTTCCCAAGGCGAAGAAGTGAAAAAAGGTCAGGCAATTCTCATTATTGAGGCAATGAAGATGCAAAGTGAAATTGCTTCTCCCTTTGACGGCAAAATAGATAAAATATTTGTGAAAGAACGAGCTCCCGTGAAGGAAGGAGATTTACTGATGACCATTACCGGAGCTGAAATTAAAGTTCCTCCTCAAAGTAAGCCACCGCAACCAAGCGTAGAAGAACCGATAGGAAAAAAAGCAGTTACAGAAAAAATTCTGCGTGCACCTCTTCCCGGAACCATTATGGATATAAAAATCCAAGTTAATGACTATGTGCACGAGGGAGATGTTGTTTTAGTTCTGGAAGCGATGAAAATGGAATCCGATATTTACAGCCCCAGAACAGGGAAAATAAGCAAAATATATGTGCAAAAGGGAGACCTCGTGCAGGATAATGACCCCTTAATTGAGTTTGAGGATTAGCTTTATGCAGGAATTAAGCCAATTTATTCAAACCACAGGTTTCTTGAATGTTACCTGGGGAAATCTGGTAATGATAATCTTCGGAATGATCTTTGTCTATTTAGGTGTAGCCAAAGAATTTGAGCCCCTGCTTCTGATTCCTATCGGTTTTGGCATTATCGTGGGAAATATGCCTGGCGTTGCCCAACAAGGATTAGGAGTGATGAATGAGGGTTCCGTTTTAAACTATCTTTATTTCGGTGTTAGTAAAAGCATTTATCCTTCCCTGATTTTTTTAGGAATAGGAGCAATGACCGATTTTTCCACTTTAATTGCCAATCCGCGACTTATTTTATTAGGAGCTGCAGCCCAATTTGGAATATTTGCTACTTTCATAGGCAGTATCCTTTTAGGATTTAATGTTTTAGAGGCAGCCTCCATTGGCATAATCGGAGGAGCTGACGGACCAACTTCCATTTTTTTAGCTTCCAAACTGGCGCCTCACCTTTTAGGTTCAATAGCTTTAGCAGCATATTCCTATATGGCATTGGTCCCTATAATTCAACCGCCGATTATGAAATTACTCACCACTAAAAAAGAGCGTCTTATTCGGATGAAGCCCTTGCGAGTGGTTTCCAAAAAGGAAAAAATAATTTTCCCCATTGTTGCTTTTGTAGTTACCACCTTCATTTCTCCAGGCAGTGTTGTTCTTCTGGCAATGCTTTTTTTAGGCAATTTATTAAAAGAAAGCGGAGTAACGGAACGCCTTGCCAATAGTGCCAGAACCGTTTTAATTGATGTAGTAACCGTTTTAATCGGTTTAACTGTTGGCGCCAAAACCACTGCAGATGTTTTTTTAACACCTGCTACACTGAAAATATTTTTGCTGGGTGCTTTTTCTTTTGCTGCTGCAACTGCTGCCGGCGTTCTTTTTGCCAAAATTATGAATCTCTTTTCCAAAAACAAGATTAACCCTTTAATTGGAAATGCCGGTGTATCTGCAGTTCCTGCTTCAGCACGCGTTTCCCAGGTAGTTGGTCATCAATATGATAAAACAAACTATCTGTTGATGCATGCAATGGCTCCTAATGTTGCAGGAGTTGTTGGCTCTGCAATTGCTGCAGGTGTCCTTTTAGGAATTTTAGGAAAATGAAACAAAATAAACACAACAAAACATATAGGAGGCAAAAATGCCAAAAGTCCTGATTGCAACAGAAAAACCCTTTGCCGCAGATGCAGTTCAGAAAATTAAGGCAGAGCTTGAAAAAGCCGGTTACGAATACTCCTTTTTGGAGAATTATACCGATAAAAGTGAACTGCATAATGCCTTAGCTGATGCGGAAGCAGTAATTATCCGCAGTGATATTATGGATGAGGAAGCTTTTAATTCCGCTCCTAAACTTAAAATTGTTGTCCGTGCTGGTGCAGGTTATGACAATATTGATTTAAAAGCCGCTACCGCACATAATGTTGTAGCTATGAATACTCCAGGGCAAAATTCCAATGCTGTTGCCGAACTTGCTATCGGAATGATGATTTATATTGCCAGGAACAAATTTAACGGCAAATCCGGAACGGAACTCTCTGGTAAGACACTTACTCTGTATGGTTTTGGTTGGGTTGCCCGTTATGTGGCAAAAATTGCCAAAGGCATCGGAATGGATGTTTATGCCTACGATCCTTATCTGCAGGATGATGTGATGTTAAAAGAAGGCGTTAAACCCTTGCATAGTGTAGAAGATGTCTTCAAACTGGGGGATTATATTTCTCTGCATATTCCGGCTACTGAAGAAACTAAAAAATGCGTTAACTGGAATCTTTTATCTTTGGTAAAAGAAGATGCCGTTCTTGTTAATACAGCACGGAAAGAAATTATTGATGAAGAAGCACTACTTAAGGTGTTTGCCGAAAAGAAAAAATTCCGTTATGTGAGTGATGTAGCTCCGGATAATAGTGCTGAAATATTAGAACTGTATCCAGACCGTGTTTTCTTCACTCCGAAAAAAATGGGAGCCCAAACCAGCGAAGCAAATACTAATGCCGGAATTGCTGCCGCCAAACAAATTATTGCCTTCTTTGAGAAAGGCGATACAACTTACAAAGTAAACTAAAAACTACCCTCCTCCTCGATTACAACGGAAAGCTTATCTTCAGCTTTCCGTTGTTTTCTCTCTGAAGAACAATCTGCACTAAAAAGGTTGAGAGGGTTGAGAAGGTTGAGAGGGTTTAGATGGTTGAGAAGGTTTAGAAGGTTTAGAAGGTTTTGAAGGTTGATAGGGTTTAGATGGTTGAGAGGGTTGATAAGGTTTAGAAGGTTTAGAAGGTTGAGATTTTTTCAAAGCCCAAAGGGCGACACAATGATAGCGATGGGTGCGTAAGCCCCTCGGAAAATGTAAGCCCCGATTTCTTTTTTTTTCTTCTTCCCATTTTCCAAAAGCCCGCAGGGCGACACAATCATAGCGATGGTAGCGTAAACCCCTCGTAAAATGTAAGCCCTGACTTCTTTTTTTTTTTCTTCTTCCCATTTGCCAAAAGCCCGAAGGGCGACACAATGATAGCGATGGTGGCGTTAGCCCCTCGTTAAATGTAAGCCCCGACTTCTTTTTTCTTTTCCTCTTCCCATTTGCCAAAAAGCCCAAAGGGCGACACAATGATAGCGATGGAGGCGTAAGCCCCTCGGAAAAAATTAAGAAACAACCATCTATCTTTTTCCACTGTTCCCCGGTATAAATATCTTGAAAATACCTTTCATCCTATTCCACCCAGAGCTAATAAATCTTGATAGTTATTTGCTTGATATATAGTAAATTCTGTAACGACTCCGTAACACTTCCGTAACACTTCCGTTGTCTCGTTACGGAGTTGTTACTTGGTTGTTACTTTGTTATAAGATGATGAAGCAAGCTGAAAAAGATAATAAATTAAAGGCGAAGCAATTAACAGGAGGGCGGTAAATAATGATGTTCCTCCCTTTTGGCTAATCGGGATTCGGTAACTTCATAACTAAGTACTATTATTATAAGATTTTATTTTCTTATTGAAACGAAAATCTTGGATACCTGTCGTTCCTACGGAACTCTCTCTAAAAGAAGGAGATATGTTGCTTATTTACACTCTTTGCGCCGGGTTGAAACCCGTCGTTAATACCTGTCGTTCCTACGGAACTCTTTCTGATACAAGGAGATATGTTGCTTATTTGCACTCTTTTCACCGGGTTGAAACCCGTCGTTAGTATCTGTCGTTCCTACGGAACTCTCTCTAAAAGAAGGAGATATGTTGTTTTTATCTGCTCTTTGCACCGGGTTAAAACCCGTCGTTATTATCAGTCGTTCCTACGGTACTTGTTTTTAAAGAGAAAGGCATATTGTAAGTTCTTTCTCTTTCTTTGGGTTAAGCCCAAATATTAAAATCGGGATAAATGGGGCAAAAAATTCTTTATTCACCAGAGCAAATGAATATTTCTAAAGGAATTGATACCTTCAGCATTTACTTAAGTCAGAATTTACAAACCCGTAAGTTGCAACAAAAAAAGATTTTTACGAAATTACCGCAGTCCAAGAAAAATACTTTTATGCGGTTTTGGATTCCTGGTTGCGCCGAAATCCAATGCTTAAAAATCTTATCTTTCTTTGAAATTAATAGGAAGCTGGAGTTCAGAATACCGATTTGGTATTGAACTCCAGCTCGTTAAAGGGTTTTTTAGTATTGATAAGTTAAAGAAATCATTGAGGCAAGGCCATTGGTTTTGCCACCAATGAATTCAGGTCCGTGATGCAGAAAATCGTGTTCCAGAACAGCATCTATGCTGAATTTGCCAAAGTTGAAGCCCAAACCAAGGTTCATTACAAATTCGGACTGATATTCCGAATCTTCGAACTCCCCATCTCCGCTTGGCTCATCTTTTTCGGAATAAAATACATAATTCTGACGAGCTCCCACGCGTCCAGTCAGCCAACGGGTAATTTTTGATTCCACAGCCAGATTGTATTCCGGAACATAGATAAAACTATGCGACATTTTATGCGAGCCGTTAATTCCCTCTTTTGACACTTCTATACTTTCGGAAGCGAAACGAATGGGTTTAAAGCCAAAGATGATAGTATTAGTATCGTTGAGTTTGTAGTTAAGGCCTGCTCCAACTTCAATCATAAAATTGTTACCATCAGTTGTTTTCTCTACAGGTTTATTTTCCGGGTTTGGAGTATCTATTTTCTTACTATCTATATTAAAATATCCCTTACCCAGACACATTACATCAAAATCCTGATTTTGCAGTAAATAATATCTGCCTGCAAGATCAACTCCAAAGCGGTAGAATTCATCATTGAAATCCTTATAAGTAGTCAGTTCATTCTCTGCTGAACCACCTGCATATTTAACTTGCAATCCCACATCACATTTGTCTGTAGACATACCTCCGCTTAAATCAAAGTAATAAGCACTGGACTTTTTATAAATATCAAGAGTATCAGAAAGATCATTTTTGATATTGTCTATAGCCATACCAAAGCCGATACCCCATTTGTCCCAAAAACCAAGGTATAATTGAATCTTTTTGCTTAGGTCCAAATCACCGCGGGAATACAAATTTGGAGATTCGGAATCATACAGCATATCATCTACATTAATGCCTGTGAGGGTATTTAGATAAATTCCCCCCACACATTTCTTGATAGGAAGGTTTGCTCCCAAAGTCCAATCGGGATTTGATCCGGGGGACTTCAATTCTCCAATAACTTGAGTTTTATAACGATTAATGGCTCCAGGATAAATTGAAATTTCAGAATTATCCTTAATATAACCATAAGGAAAACCGAGACCTGCCATTCTGCTCTCGGTAGCAAATAAAGTTCCAGCAACTAAAATAATTGCCGGAATGAAGAGAAAAATAAGGTTGCGTTTCATTTTCTTACCTCACTTTTTTATTTTCTCTGGCTGATCTAAGCCATAATATTTTTTCAGTGATTAAAAGAGAATTTGGAAAATTTATTACTGCTCCCATCTCCAACTTTGGCAACTTATGCATCACTCCGCTAATAAAAGAAATATTTCTTTTATTCGGGCACTTCTTGAGTTTTGGAACACCCCAAAGTTTTGTTTCAGTACTCAACTTCTCATAAGACATAATATTATATACTCCTAAGCTATTCATTATGAATAATAACAACAACTTAAAACCTCTTTATAATATTTTAATCCATAACTATCATTCTGGCAAGAAATATTTTTAATTTCCAAGAATTACAGAAAAAATAAGAAAGATGTTGACGAAATAACCGCCATCTACGGAAAATGCATTTATGCAGTTTTAGATTCCTGCTGGTGCAGGAAGGATAAAGGTGAAAAGTAATACTAATATATACAGCAGTCCTAAAAAATGGAGAATAAATGCAAATAGACGGAAAACAATACCTTTCGGTATGGTTTGAAAACGAACGGGTTAAAATGATAGACCAGAATAAATTACCCTTTGAATTCCGCATTGCGGAATACAGTAATTATCTGGAAATTTGTGATGCCATCAGAGAAATGACCGTTCGCGGAGCTCCTGCAATTGGAGCTGCAGGTGCTTATGCCATTGCCTTGGCAGCTCAAAATGCCCCGGAGGAAAAATTCCGTGCCTATTTACGAACTGCCAGAGATGAACTTATAGCTACGCGTCCTACAGCCATTGATCTTCGCAATGGGGTTAATTATGTTTATGAACAAACCATCAAGTTTATTCCTGATTATAGGCATTCGCGTCAGGTAGCTATTTTAGCGGCACGGGAATTTGCCAAAAAAAGCATTGATGACTGCTATCAAATAGGCAAAATAGGCAGTGAAATAGTTCCTCAGGGAGCTCGTATTCTAACTCACTGTAATGCAGGTGCGTTAGCAACTGTAGATTGGGGAACTGCTTTAGCTGTAATTCGGATTGCCCATCAACAAAATAAGGATATATTTGTTTATGTGGATGAAACCCGTCCCCGTTTTCAAGGTGCACGCTTAACTGCCTTTGAACTGGAACAGGAAGGCATTCCGCATACGATAATTACAGATAGCGCTAGCGGTTTTTATTTCTGGAAAAAGGAGATTGATTTGGTGATAACCGGTGCCGACAGAATTTGCCTTAATGGTGATATAGCTAATAAAATAGGCACTTATGAAAAGGCAGTGTTAGCCAAAGAACATAAAGTACCTTTCTATGTAGCGGCACCTTTTAGCACTTTTGATTTAACCACTAAAGAAGGAGCCGATATTCCTATTGAAATTCGGGATGAAGATGAAATTAAACGCATCAACGGAACCTATCTTGCCAATCCAGGTTCACCGGCATTAAATCCTTCTTTTGATATAACTCCTGCCAAACTTATCACTGGAATAATCACTCCCAAAGGTATTTTTAAGCCCAAAGATGCAGCCAGGCAGGTACAGATATGATTTTTGACATCGTTTTGGAAGGTGGCTCTATAATTACTATGGATGACAAAAACAGGATTTTGTCACAATCCTGTATAGCTATCAAAGATGGTAAGATACAGGCTATTTTCCCTATTGGCAGTTCCTCTTACGAAGCAAAGCAGAAAATAGATACCCGTAATTGTTTTATTATTCCCGGTTTAATCAATATGCATTCCCATTTGCCAATGACCTATTTTCGCGGTTTGGCAGATGACCTGCCGTTAAATACTTGGCTGCAGAAATATATTTGGCCCCTGGAAGCAAAACTGATAAAACCACAATTGGTGTATGATGCAACTCTTCACGGTGCCAGTGAAATGATTAAAAACGGAATCAGCACTACCAACGATATGTATTTTTGTATGAATTCTATAGCGGATGCCTGTTCCCAAGTCGGTTTAAGGGTTTTTATCAGTGAAGCGTTGATTGATAATGAATCCCCAAAAGAATATAGAGATAACACTATCGGAAGAAGAATTACTCAGCTGAAAGAAGAATATAAAGATAATCCGCTTATTGATTTTACTTTAGCTCCTCATTCTATATATGCTTGTAGTGCTCAGACCCTGAAAACCTGTGCTAAGATAGCAAAGGATAATAACATCCTAATTCATACTCATCTTTCCGAAATTAGGGAAGAAGTAGAGAATTGCCTTAAAATTCATAAATTGAAACCTGTGGAATATTTGAAAGAATTGGGTCTTTTAGAGGTGCGAGGTATTTTTGCTCATGGAATTTGGATTGAGGAAGAGGAAATGGAACTTTTAGCAGAAAAAGGGCTTAGCAGTATTGCTATTTGCACAGAAAGTAACCTGAAACTCAGTTCCGGTTTTGCCCCTATTAAAAAGTATCAGGAAAAAGGCATCAATCTCTGTTTAGGCACCGATGGAGTTGCCAGTAACAATAATTTGGATTTACTTACAGAAATGTCTGTAACTGCCAAACTGCATAAAGCACTGAATAATGATCCTACAATGCTTCCCGCTCAAGAGGCATTCGCTTTTGTTACCATCAATGCGGCAAAGGCATTAGGTAAAGAAAAAGAACTTGGCTCACTGGAAACAGGTAAAATTGCCGATATTGCTGTTGTTTCTTTACAGGAACTGGAAAATAGTCCCGTTTACAATCCTTATTCGCTTTTGGTTTATGCCATAAACAGTCACAGCATTCGCGATATGATTATTCAGGGAAAAATAGTAATGCAAAACCGCCAACTCTGCAATGTAAATGAACAGCAGATTCTGGATAAGGCAGCTGAGTATAAGGAAATGATTTTACAGGCAACAGAAAAATGAAAACCATCAAAAATCGCCGTGCTGAGCACGATTACTTTATAATCCAAACCCTGGAAGCAGGTATTGCCCTAAAAGGAACGGAAATAAAATCCATTCGTGCCGGAAAAGTGAATTTTAAGGATAGCTATGCCAAAATTGAAGATGGAGAATGCTGGCTACATAATTTGCATATCAGTCCCTGGGAAAAAGCTGCCTACTTTAATCACGAAGCGGAACGCAAACGGAAACTGCTGTTGCATAAACACGAAATAAGACGCTTAAAAACCAAAGTGGAAGAACAAGGTATGACTCTTATTCCTTTGGAGTTATTCATCAATGATGAAGGACTTTGTAAAATAACCCTCGCTTTGGCTAAAGGGAAAAAGGCGTATGATAAAAGAGAAGTTATGCGCAAAAAAGACCTGGAAAGAGACCAGGAAGGTTGATGTCCTCGTCAACTAAAGAAAAATATGTATACCGTAACAGTAGAATTTATCGGAAAAGATATTAACACGGTTAAAAATGAACGACGAGGATATCGTTCTTCCTAAGAAAAGGAAAGTATATGGAAAATCAAGTTACCCCATTTGAAACTCACCTAAACCGCATTACTTTTTTCCTGAACGGAGAAAAGATTACTGCAGATATTCCTGCCGGTCTTTCTACTCTGGATTGGCTGCATACTCAAAAACAGCTCTATGGAACAAAATGTAGTTGTAATGAAGGTGATTGTGGTGCCTGCACAGTTGTTATTGCCTACCCTTTTGAAGGCATAATTACTTATCAGGCAATAACCTCCTGCCTCTATCCTACAGCCAAATTACACGGTAAACACTTAATCACCATTGAGGGTTTGGGCACTCCGGAAAAATTGCATCCCATTCAGCAAGCCCTGTTAACAAATCACGCTATTCAATGCGGTTATTGCACTCCCGGTTTAGTAATGAGTTTATTTGCTTTGTTTGCTATGCAGCCACACCCCGATAGAGAAATGACCTTATCTGCTCTGGAAGGAAATCTTTGCCGTTGTGGCACTTATCAAAGTATATTAAATGCAGTGGATGAACTTGCCGCCAACCAAAGTGTAAAAGATATAGTCCCTGCCTGGTGTAGAGAAGTAGAAAAGGATTTATTCCGTTTTACCCCAAAAGAGGCAATGTTGGTTACTAAAACAGATATTCCCCAACAGGTTAACTGCTATTTAATCCCAACTACAACTAAACAGCTTTTTGACCTTTATGCCGAACATCCGGAAAGTGTTTTTATTGCAGGCGGAACGGATATTATGGTGCAGAAAAATATTAACCGGAAGGAGTTTCCCTTTTTAATAGACCTTACCCAAATCCCGGAACTCAACCGTCTTTATCTGCAGCAGGATGGTTTGCATATTGGTTCTGCAGTAACCTACAATCAGCTTTGGGAATCCGGAATCGTAAAGACCGATTTTCCTGTTTTACATAATCTTATTGCCCAAATTGCTTCACGGCAGATACGCAATTTGGGAACTCTGGGAGGCAATATTGCCAATGCTTCACCTGTGGGGGATACTATACCTCTTTTAATGGTTTTAAATAGCTCTTTGTGGCTGCAATCCAAATTGGAATTGAGGCATTTACCCTTAAAAGATTTCTTTTTAGGTTACCACAAAACAGCTCTGCAAAAGGGAGAAATTATCAAGGAAATCATTATTCCTCCGCTAACTGAAGACAATTATGTAAAAACCATTAAATCAGCCAAACGCAAGAGTGTGGATATTTCTTCCGTGATTACCGCAGTAAATATTGAACATAAAAACGGACGGATTACAAATTCCGCATTGGCAATAGGTGGGGTTGCTGCCTTACCGCTCCTTTCCAGAAAATTCCCAAAACTATTGAAAAGTAAACAAATTAAAGCTCTTGATCCAGCTGTTATTATAAAAGAAGTGGAAAGTGAATTTGAACCCTTAACCGATATTCGCGGAACTGCCTTATTTCGCAGAGAACTAATCCGCAATCATCTTATTTTATATCTGCAGGAACTACAGGAGGAAGAAAAATGAACTCGGAGACATATCATCTTTCAGGAACCTTGCATCTTTGTGGAAAATCCCATTTTATAGCTGATGAACCACCTTTACAGGGAGAACTTTATGCCAAATTTCTCTTTTCTCCTGTAGCGCATTCCCTTATCACCAAATTAGACATATCTGCCGCTGCAAAAATGCCGGGTGTGGTGAAAGTTATCACTTCTGCCGATATTCCTGGGATAAATCAAATAGGCACAGTTATTAAGGATGAACCCCTTTTCCCAGAAAAGGAAATTATGTATGTAGGTCAGCCACTGGCAATGGTGCTGGCAGAAGATGAATATATAGCGGAACTTGCAGTTAAAAAGATTATTCTGAAATTGGAGGAATTACCTGCCATTTTTGCTCCTGAAGATGCCTACAGTAAAAAACAGGGATATATTCCCGAACGCAAAATAGAAAGCGGAGATATAGAAAATACCTTAAAAAATGCCCCTTACACCTTGAAAGGCAAAACGGCAACTACAGGTCAGGAACATTTTTATCTGGAAGGTCAACGCTGTTTGGCTATTCCTTTTGAGGGCAATAGAATCACTTTGCAGACAGCTACTCAAAGCACAATGGAAGTTCAGGAAGTTGCTTCCCGGGTTTTAGGGATTCCGGCAAATGATGTAATCATAGAAGTTCCCCGTTTAGGGGGTGCCTTTGGCGGAAAAGAACGCGGAGCTACAATTTGGGCTTGTATGGCTGCCTTGGGTGCTTTTTTAACCCAAAAACCCGTTTTAGTAAAGCTCACTCGGGATGAGGATATGCACTACACAGGTAAAAGGCATCCTTTCACTTCTCTGTGGCAAGTTGGCTATGATGAAACAGGCAAAATATTGGCTTACGATTTATTGCTTTTAGCCAACGGTGGTGCTTATACCGACCTTTCTATAGCCATTTTGGAAAGGGCTATGTTTCATAGCGATAATGCTTATTTTATACCTAATATTCGCATTAGGGGTTATGCGTGCAGAACTAATTTACCTCCTAATACGGCTTTTCGTGGTTTTGGAGCTCCTCAGGGCATTTTTGTAATTGAAAACATAATGGATAAAATTGCCGCTCAGTTAGAGCTTGATCCTTTGGAAATACGCAAAAGGAATGCTTATCAGAATGGACAACTAACTCCTTACGGACAAGAAATAACGCAGAGTCAGTTAAATAATATTTTCGCCAAATTGGCAGATAAAGCAAACTACGCTTTACTCCGGAAAGAAGTGGCTGAATTCAATAAACACAATTGTCGTTATAAACGCGGAATTGGTATTACTCCTGTAAAATTCGGCATTTCTTTCACTACTACCCTGATGAATCAAGGTTCTGCTTTGGTTTGGGTCTATATAGATGGTAGCGTTTCCGTTTCTACAGGAGGAGTGGAAATGGGTCAGGAACTTTCTACAAAAGTAGCAATCGTCGTTTCCCGGGTTTTGGGAATTCCGGTAAACAAAATTAGAGTGGAAAGCAGTAATTCTCAAAGAATTGGAAATGCATCACCTACAGCTGCTTCTACAGGAAGCGATATCAATGGCAATGCAGCACGCCTTGCTGCAGAAAAAATTAAAGACAATTTAGCTCATTGTGCAGTTCGGCTAATTCAGCAGAAATATAACCAAACAATAGACATTAAAGATATTGTTTTCAAGGACAACAGGGTCTTTGGTAAAGAATATTCTGAAACCTGCGTAAGTTTTGAAGAATTGGTTCGTTTTGCCCATTCGGAAAGAGTTCCTTTAGCTGCTTACGGTTATTATAAAACTCCCGGGTTGTGGTTTGATAAAGAAAAGGGCTTGGGGCATCCTTTCCACTATTATGTTTATGGAGCTGGTTTAGCAGAAGTGGAACTGGATACTTTGCTGGGAGAACATAAAGTTCGCAAACTGATTATTGTTCACGAAAACGGAAATTCCTTAAATGAGGCAATTGACCGCGGACAAATTGAGGGAGCTGTTTTACAAGGAATTGGCTGGTGCACTATGGAAGACCTGAAATATGATGCAAAAGGGGTTTACCTCAGTGCCAATCCTTCTACCTATAAAATTCCCGATATTCGCGATTTACCCGAAAAATTGGTTATAGAAATAATTCCCTCCCTCACTGAAGAGGCAAGTGTTTTTGGCTCTAAAGGAATTGGTGAGCCACCTTTTATTTATGGACTTTCTGTCTTTTTTGCTTTGCAGTCCGCATTCAAAGAAGCAAATCCGGAAAAAGAACTTAGCTTTCCTGCCACTCCCGAATCCCTGATACAAAGATAACGATGACGGCGTAAGCCCCCCGGGAAATGAGGAATGACTTTAGTTGCGAGTTCTCTCTTTTGGCCTCATAGCTTATTTTACCAGCGCCATTTTTCTAATCTGAACTCTATTTTGCGTTTTCATTATGCCAAAATAAACTCCCGAAGGTAGTGGCAATCCTTGTTCATTACAGCCATTGAAAACAATTTTGTGTTCTCCGGAAGGAAGGTAATTCCAGACGCGAACTTTTTGTCCTTTCACATTAAAAATCTCCAAAGTTCCTTTAGAACCTGCAGGAATTGTGAAGCTTATCGTTGTAGAAGGATTAAAGGGATTAGGGTAATTGGTTAAAGTAATTGGCTGAACTATTTGATCATCATTTCCCGTAATTATAAATTCCAGGGTTACAGGTAATGATTCACCTGCAACATATTGTGCCGTGATACTAACCAAATAAGCAACACCTGTGTCCAATCCGGAAAAGACCCAGATATTTTCAGTTGTGGAACCGCAAAAAACACCATCCAGATAAATCTTATAATGCTCAAAGGGAGAAGTACTTCCTATTAGAGGTTCTTCCCAAGTAACAGTAACTTCACCATCTATAATAAAAATTGGGTTTTGGGGAGGATTTAAGACAGAACCGGAGTATTTTAAGTTCCGGAAAAATTTGAAAGTGCCATCATAATCGCCTAAAACCAAATCAAAATCACCGTCGTGATCTAAATCCACTAAAGCAGGAGCAGCATTTTGGTCGGTTTCAATGCCACTGAATAAAGTTGTATTTTCCACCCAAAGCTGTCTTTGTCGTAAAAAACATTGAACTTCCCCAAAAAGGTTTCCAGTAACCATATCCAAATCATCGTCTTCATCCACATCTGCAAAGGTGGGAACACAATCGGAGCCCACATCTATTGCTCCAAAAAAGCCATTTACCAATTCCCATAAAGGACTATAAGGAGTGCCATTATTCTGATAATAAAACAAATTACCTGCTTCGTTACCAACCACTAAATCCAGGTCACCATCAAAATCCATATCTATTAAACGCGGGCAAGACCATCCGCCAACAGAAACAGCAGGCAAAACACCTGACTGTTCAATTAACCCTGTTCCGGTATTATGGTAAAAATAAAGTCCCCCATTCAGATCACCCAAAATCACATCAGGTAAACCATCTGCATCTACATCACCAACTGTTACAGCAGAATAAATAGAGTGATGAATATTAGCAAAATATGAATTATCCTCCTGCCAGGCGGGAGCATAAGCAGTTCCTGTATTCCGATAAAATTTTACATAGCCAAGTTGATTACCGCTGATTAAGTCCAAGTCACCATCACCGTCAAAATCATAAAAAACAGGATTACTGGCACCTCCAACATCCAAAACACCTCCAAAAAGAGATGTATTTTGTTGCCAGGAAGGGTTTTCTGCCGTTCCATTATGCACATAATACTGCAAAGGACCTGCCGCAGTTCCATATACAAGATCATATAGTCCATCACCATTTAGATCAACTAAATCAGGTGAATTCCAGTAAGTAGACATTCCCAAACCGGCAAAAAGAGTATTATTTTCCTCCCAGACAGGGTTTGTAGCAGTTCCTATGTTCTGATAATAAACAAAACCAAAAGCATCTCTTCCGCATAAAATATCCTGTTTACCATCAGAATCAAAATCACAAAAAACCGGATAAGCATAAAGACCAATATCACCAAGAAGTTGACAGTTGTTTTCACTAAAATTCCCTGCAGCAGCAGAACCGGTGTTGAAATATATAATTACACTGCCATCTTCACTTAAACCAACCACCAAATCCAGATCACCGTCATTATCAACATCCGCCACATCAGGAACAGGATTCAAACCCACATTTAAACCAGAAAAATAACCTCCGCTTTCAGTAAAAACAGGGTTAGCATTAGTTCCGCTATTCAAAAACAAATGTAAACCGGAAAAACCCCCGGTCACTAAATCTAAAATGCCGTCACCATTCATATCTGCCGAAACAGCAATCTCTGAAGCAAGATAAGGAATTCCGGATAAAAGGTCAGGTCCTGGCGCAAAAACAGGATTTGTAGCAGTTCCATTATTTTGCAGGTAAAGTGGAGGACGGTTTGTATTTCCCAGCCAAAAATCAAAATCACCGTCACTATCCAAATCCATAAATCGGGGTTGGGAAAAAGAAAAACTGGGAACTCCACTGGGATTGAAAACGCTGTTATCCATTTCCCAGGGCTGAGCATTTAGGCATAAAGCCAGAAAAAGGATACCGATAAATATATAAGTCCTTTTCATTTTTTTCCTCCTGAAGAGAGTATTAAACTATTATTTTTTATCCCTATTTTACTGTCAATCATTTGCTTAATATTGAATTGCGGATATATATATAAAGTAGATAAGGAAAATAGGTCTGGGTGAAACAATCTTTTTCCTTGACTTTGTCACATTCCGCTTTTTTTATGGTTTTTGTAAAATATTAAGGAAAAGGATATGGTTGGAATTGTTCTTTCGTACACTACTCTCGGAATAGATGCCTATCAGATTTCGGTAGAAGCAGATATTGGAACCGGTTTTAATCCGATGAACATTGTAGGGATGGCTTCCAATGCTGTTAAAGAAAGCAAGGACAGAGTTATTGCTGCCATCAAGAATTCCGGTTATCAAATTAGTACCCAACATTATACAATAAACCTTGCTCCAGCGGATTTGAAAAAGGATAGCGCAGCTTTGGATTTGCCTATTGCTTTAGCCATTTTGCAATGCAACGAGATTTTTAGAATTATTGACTACGATACAATTGCGATGATTGGCGAGCTCTCTTTGGATGGATTTGTTCGTCCTGTAGCAGGTGTTTTGCCAATTGCTCTGGCAGCCAAAAAAGAAGGTATAGATACTCTTATTGTTCCTCTGGAAAATGCCGAAGAAGCAGCCATTATTGAAGGTCTGAATGTTATTCCTGTTACCTCTTTAAGAGAATGTGTCAGTTGGCTTTGTAAAGAAACAGAGATTATGGCTGCTAATGTAGACCGGGAGAAGATTTTTCAGGTATTAAACGATTTTCCCGTGGATATGAGTGATGTGAAAGGTCAATTTCAAGTGAAACGTGCTTTGGAAGTTGCTGCAGCAGGAGGTCATAATGTTTTGATGATTGGTCCTCCGGGAAGTGGAAAAACAATGTTAGCCCGCAGAGTTCCGACAATTTTGCCGGAATTGAATCTGGAAGAAGCATTGGAAGCAACTAAAATTCATTCCGTAGCCGGCTATTCCAAAAATTTTCGCAATGGTATTTTAACCACCAGACCTTTTCGCTCGCCTCATCATACGATTAGTGATGTTGCCTTAATTGGAGGAGGTGCTTTTCCTAAACCGGGAGAGGTTTCTCTTTCGCATAGGGGAGTTTTATTTTTGGATGAGCTTCCGGAATTCAAAAGAGTGGTTTTGGAAGTTTTGCGTCAACCGCTTGAAGATGGGGTAGTTACAATTTCCCGAGCAGCATCCAGTTTAACTTTTCCAGCGGAATTTATGTTGATTGCCAGTATGAATCCTTGTCCTTGCGGATATTTTGGTTCCAATATTCCCAATCATCAATGCAACTGTGAATGGGGTTCAATTTTGCGTTATCGGAGCAGAATTTCCGGACCACTTTTAGATAGAATAGATATCCATGTGGAAGTTCCTTCTGTCAGCTATGCGGATTTGGCTTCTTTGCCTACAGGAGATAAGTCAGTTGATATCAGAGCCAGAGTAAATAAAGCCAGAGCCATTCAACATGACCGTTTTAAGGGGACAGGAATTTTTAATAACAGCCAGATGAATTCTAAGCAGTTACGCAAGTTTTGCATTTTAGATGATGCAAGTAATGCACTGCTGCAAAATGCGATAGATAAAATGGGCTATTCGGCAAGGGTCTTTGATAGAATACTAAAGGTTTCCAGAACTATTGCAGACCTGGAAGGACGCAAAGATATAATCTCTGACGATATCAGCGAAGCAATTCAATATCGCACTCTGGATAGAAAATACTGGAGCTGAATTGATGAGATAGAAAACGCATTAGACAGATTTTAACGGATGAACAGATTATTATAGCAGAGGGCAGAGGACAGAGAGAAAAAAAACTATGATTTTCTGTAGGGTGAATCCATAATTGGGATAGTAAACAATTTTGGCATTAGCTTTATGAGCTATAAAAAAAATTATTCACAATATATAGGTAAGATAGGAGCTTTTGTAACTCCCCTTTATAACTTGCTAATTACGATATTTCCTTAAAGTTATCCTTTTTTTTCCGATCAAATTGGCTTGATATTTGCATAATATACATACTAAATAAGCGGGATACAAATTATCATATCCTAAAAATAAACTGCTGAGGGAAAAATGAACACAGACCAACTAATGACCCTTGCTGTAAACAAAAATGGCTTTGTTTTTGATCCTGAAAACGGGATAAGCTACACTGTAAACGAAACAGGCCTCTTTGTCTTACAGCAATTGCAATCAGGAGCTACCCAAGACGAAATTATAAAATGTTTAACAGAAGAGTATGAGGTAACTGAAAAAAATGCTATTAGTGATGTAGATCATTTTATGGCAATGCTCAAAGCGTTGAATTTGATAGAGGACTAATAGTATGCTGCAATTAAATGATTTACAGATCAGCATTGCTGTATCTGGTCTTAAAACAGGTGATAATCCTCAACCCGGAATTCCGGTAATTCGTTCTCTTAGAGCCGCTGGTTTTAAAGGTAAAATAATCGGCTTTGTTTATGATGCAATGGAATCTGGAATATATTTAGATGATATAGCAGACGAGATTTATCAAATGCCTTATCCTTCTACCGGTGCAGAATCATTTTTAACACGCTTGAATTATATCCATTCCAAAAGTAAAATTGATGTGATTATTCCAACTTTGGATTCTGAGATTCCGCTTTATATCCGCTTACACAAGGAGCTTAATGCACTTGGTATTCATACATTTATCTGCACAGAAAAGCAATTTAACCTGCGTGATAAGAGCAAACTATTTCAATATTTTACTTCCAAAGATGTTGCTGTTCCTAAGACCGTCCTTTTAAATAGTGTTGCAGAAATAAACAAAGCAATTCAAGACATAGAGTTTCCGGTTTTTATTAAGGGTCGTCTCTACGAAGCATATAGAGCCAATAATATTATAGAAGCGCAAAAGTATTTTTGGGAACTGCAGGCAAAATGGGGCTTACCGGTTATTATGCAAGAACTTATGGAAGGTGATGAATTTAATGTTGTTATTGTAGGGGATGGCAAAGGAAACTGCCTGGGGATGGTTCCACAGCGTAAACTGGTTATAACAGATAAGGGTAAAGGTTTTGGAGGGGTAGTAGTAAACAATCCTGCTCTGGAAAAGTTTGCTCGTAAAATAATCCAGATTCTTTCTTGGCGTGGGCCCTGCGAACTGGAAATTATCAAGGATAAAGAGGGTGCTTTTCATTTACTGGAAATTAATCCTCGTTTTCCTGCCTGGGTTCGTTTAGCGGAAGGTAGTGGCCAAAATCAACCTGCGGCAACAGTTTTACTTGCTTTGGGTGAAA